>CAKVBA010000001.1 GCA_934725305.1 uncultured Parabacteroides sp.
TCGAATGCGGGTGCAAAAGTAGTGCTCTTAAACATATCCTCCAAACTTTTTGACATCTTTTTTTCATACTTTTTTCACGGATTTTTATAATATGCTATTATGCACTATGTTATAAAGCATAAATATTTTACTGTATTTCTCGTAGCTTCTACCTATCTTTATAAATTTGGAATTTTAGGCTTATATCTACTCCTAACTACTGGTAATAGGATACAGATATTATATAGAAATCGGAAGAACTAAGCTTTCCCAAACAGAAACCTATCCAATCCATACGGAATAACTATTCTTTCTTTCAAGACTCGATATCCTTTCTCCTAAAAGTTTCCATTTAATATTGTTCGAGGCAGCGTTTTAACCTGGTTTCAGCCCAAAAGAAAAGAAAAAAACACACCGCCATGCTTTTCGTAAAAAGATGCCGTCCTTTTCCCAAAAAAGGATGCGAGCTTTTATGAAACAGAGCCATCTTACAAAGCAAACCGATAGGATAAGAATTTTTCCATACAATAATAATGTATATTCAGGATTTTTCTCTAAGTTTGTCTATCCAATCTGTTGGAATCATATTACATCTTTAATATATAAAAAGCAAAACTATGGCAACACCTCAGTTTCATTACGAACCTATGTTCCAGAAGGGACAAGACACAACCGAGTATTATCTGCTCACAAAAGATTACGTTTCCGTTTCTGAGTTTGAGGGAAAACCTATCCTAAAAGTGGCAAAAGAGGGTTTAACCGCAATGGCTAACGCAGCTTTCCGCGATGTATCTTTTATGTTGCGCCGTTCACACAACGAACAAGTAGCTAAAATCCTACACGATCCGGAAGCATCAGACAATGACAAATATGTAGCATTGACCTTCTTGCGCAATGCCGAAGTGGCTGCCAAAGGTGTACTTCCTTTCTGCCAAGATACTGGTACCGCTATTATCCATGGCGAAAAAGGACAGCAGGTATGGACTGGCTATTGCGACGAAGAAGCTCTTTCTTTAGGCGTATTCAAAACATATACAGAAGAGAATCTGCGTTACTCACAGAATGCTCCGTTGACAATGTACGACGAGATCAATACAAAATGTAACTTGCCGGCTCAGATTGACATCGAAGCTACTGAAGGCATGGAATATGAATTCTTGTGCGTAACCAAAGGTGGAGGTTCAGCTAATAAGACATATCTCTATCAAGAGACTAAAGCTATCTTGAATCCAGGCACATTGGTTCCTTTCATCATTGAAAAGATCAAGACATTAGGTACAGCAGCTTGTCCTCCTTATCACATTGCAGTTGTTATCGGCGGTACATCAGCAGAAAAGAACTTGCTGACCGTTAAGTTGGCATCAACTCGCTTCTATGACAACTTGCCTACAACTGGTAGTGAAGGCGGTCGTGCATTCCGCGATATCGAATTGGAAAAAGAGGTGTTGGAAGCAGCTCACAATATTGGCTTGGGTGCTCAGTTTGGTGGTAAATACCTTGCACATGATATCCGCATTATCCGCTTACCGCGCCACGGTGCATCTTGCCCGGTTGGTTTGGGCGTAAGCTGTTCTGCAGACCGTAACATCAAATGTAAGATCAATAAAGAGGGTATTTGGATTGAAAAATTGGATAGCAATCCAGGTGAATTGATTCCGGAAGAAATGCGTCAGGCAGGCGAAGGAAACGCTGTAAAGATCGACTTGAACCAGCCGATGGCTGACATCTTAAAAGAGCTTGACAAATATCCGGTTGCAACAAGACTTTCATTGAACGGTACGATCATTGTAGGCCGCGACATTGCTCACGCTAAGTTGAAAGAACGTTTGGACAAGGGCGAAGATTTGCCTCAATACATCAAAGATCATCCTATCTACTACGCTGGTCCGGCCAAGACTCCGGCTGGTATGGCTTGTGGTTCTATGGGCCCGACCACTGCAGGTCGTATGGACCCGTACGTTGATCTGTTCCAGAGCCATGGCGGTAGCATGATTATGCTGGCAAAGGGAAATCGTAGCCAGCAGGTAACAGACGCATGTAAGGCACACGGTGGTTTCTACTTAGGTTCAATTGGCGGTCCTGCTGCTATCTTGGCACAGAACAACATCAAGAGCATCGAATGTGTTGAATATCCTGAATTGGGTATGGAAGCTATCTGGAAGATCGAAGTTGAAAACTTCCCAGCATTTATCTTGGTTGATAACAAGGGCAACGACTTCTTCAAACAGATCAAACCGCGTTGCGCTGGTTGCAAATAAACAGGATAAATAGTTTTTATCTATACTTTCCAAAGAGGCTGCATCAAAATGGTTGTTTTGATGCAGCCTCTTTCTCGTTTGTCAGAAACCCAAAACCGAAACCCTTTTCACATCCCATTTATCCGTAATAACCAACATATATTGTTATCTTTGTATAATTTTAATTAGAAACGCGTCGTCTGCTATGAAACTCCAGCACATAATCACATGGCTATTCGCATGGATAATAACGCCTCTACAAGCCCAGTCTTATTCGCCCAACATGCCTTGGGTTGATATATCCGGACAAAAAGAGCGTCAAATTATCATTTCACAAGGAACGGTAGATCTATACAACGGGCATCCGACAACCCTTTTACTGGCAGACAACAAAACAATCTATTGTGTATGGTCTCGTAATCATGGCGGCCCGACCGGTTTCCTGGCCAAAAGTGAAGATGGCGGACTGAACTGGCAACAACTGCAGATTCCGGAAGACTGGAAAAAGGCGGCAAATTGTCCCAGCCTCTACCGTATGACCGACCCAGCAGGGAAAGAACGGATTTTTGTCTTTACCGCATCTCCCAACATGGGACAATCATATAGCGAAGACGGAGGAAAAACATGGAGTGCGGTCCGTAGCTTAAACAAACCCTGTGTGATGGCCTTTTGCAGCGTGATACGCTTGAAAAACAACAGTTATTTGGGACTCTATCACCGCGGAAAGAACGATGAAGACCGTCCGCCTCTCACCTTATGGCAATCTATTTCACACGATGGCGGCGTTACATGGGAAGAATCTACGCCCGCTGGCCAAATAGAAGGACGCTATCCGTGTGAGCCTTGTGTATTCCGCAGTCCGAACAACAATCACCTGGTCTGCATTGCACGCGACAATAGCCGCAAGGGAAATGCACTGATGATGTTTTCAAGTGATGAAGGAAAAAGCTGGACAAACCTGCAAGAAACACCTTGGGGATTGACCGGAGACAGACATATCATTAAATATCTGCCCGACGGACGACTGATTGCAGTATTCCGTGATATGGCCATCAACAGTCCGACACGCGGACATTTCGTAGCTTGGGTGGGCACTTACGACGACTTAATCAACGGCACATCTGGGCAATATCGCATCAAACTATTGCACAGCTATGCCGGATGGGATTGCGGTTATCCCGGCTTGGAAATTCTTCCAGACGGAACAATCGTTGCTACTACATATATTAAAATTAAACCAGGCAAAGAGAAACAATCAATCGTAGAAGTTCGCTTCAAGATCGAAGAAACAGATGCCATGCTATAATTTCTTTGGCTAAAAATAAAATCCATATAATCATGAAAAAAGAACTATCACTAATCGCTGTCGCAGGACTCTGCCTATTAAGTGCCTGCAAAGATGGAACAGCTCCTGCTCCTATACAGCCCGTACCAACGCCCGAACAGGTTGCTTGGCACAAATTAGAGACATACGCCTTCGTCCATTTCGGATTAAACACATTCAACGACTTGGAATGGGGATATGGAAACACTCCGGCTTCAACCTTCAATCCTACCGATTTGGATTGTGAACAATGGGTGAAGACCATTAAGGCTGCCAATCTGAAAGGGGTGATTCTTACAGCCAAACACCATGACGGCTTTTGTCTATGGCAGACCGAAACAACAGACTACAGCGTAAAGAATTCTCCCTGGAAAGAGGGTAAAGGAGATATGGTAAAAGAATTGTCTGATGCTTGTAAAAAACATGGACTGAAGTTCGGTATCTACCTTTCACCGTGGGATCGCAACAGCGACAACTATGGAAAACCGGAATATGTAGAGAAATTTCATGCCCAGATGCACGAACTGATCTCGAACTATGGTCCTCTGTTCGAATATTGGTTTGACGGAGCCAATGGTGGTAATGGTTGGTATGGCGGAGCCAATGAAACCCGTTCAATCGATCCCAATAGCTATTATCAATACGAAAGAGCCCGCGACACCATCAAGGCTTTGCATCCAGGAGCTATGATTTTCGGTGGCACAGTGCCCGATATCCGCTGGATCGGCAATGAAGAAGGATGGGCAGGCGACACTCAATGGAGCCTATACACTCCTGCCAAAGAATCTCATTACAGAGAAAACCAGTGGGGCATGGAAAATGGTGAATACTGGTTAAGCGGAGAATGTGACGTTTCAATCCGTCCGGGTTGGTTCTACCACTCACGTGAAGACCATCAGGTAAAATCATTGGCTCATCTGGTCAACCTCTATTACAAGAGTGTTGGACACAATGCCAACTTCTTGCTAAACTTCCCGGTTGCTCTGAATGGTAAGATCAGTCCTCAAGATTCTATTCGCGCAATGGAATGGAGTCAGACTATTCAGAACGACTTCAAAGAAAATCTGTTGAAAAGCTGCTATACAGAGGCATCGAATACAAGAGGCCGCCAATTCAGTGCCAACAAAGCAACAGATGGTGATTGGGACAGCTACTGGGCCACTGACGACAATGTCACAACCGGATCTTTGACATTTACCTTGCCAAAAGATTCTGAAGTAAACCGTCTGTTGATTCAAGAATATATTCCGTTAGGACAGCGTGTCAAAGCATTCAACATTGAATATGAAAAGGAAGGACAATGGAATGCCGTTGAACCGGTTGACTCTACCACAACAATCGGATACAAACGCATCGTATGCTTCCAGACAGTGAAGGCCAAAAAGCTACGCATCAACTTCACAGACTCAAGAGGTCCGCTTTGTATTAATAATGTAGAAGCGTTCTTAGCGCCTGCCCTTGTGACAGAACCGATCATCCGACGCAATCTGAAAGATGAAGTAAGCATCGTGGCTGGAGATAAAGGATCAGAAATCCATTACACAACTGACGGAACAGAACCTACAAAAGAGTCTGCATTATACGAAGATCCTTTCACGTTTGCCCAAAAGGGAATAATCAAAGCTATTGCCTATGATCCAATATTCGACAAGAGCAGTCCGACAACTGTGCACGAACTGGATCTGCCGGCTTCAAGCTATACGGTGATTTCACCGAAGGACGAAAACACCGCTGTCATCTTCGATGGAAATGGTTACTCTACATTTTATCTGCCTAAGGGCAAACAAGAGCTGACGATAAAGCTGAATCAGCCTGCACGCATCAAAGGATTTAAATATACACCGAACCAAGGAAGAGATGCCGGTGGACATATCGACCGTTACAAGTTCTTTATTGATGGCAAAATGGCTTCAGAGGGAGAATTTTCTAACATCAAAGCCAATCCAATTGAACAGGTAATCTACTTCCCGACAGTTCAAGGTAGCCAGTTACGCTTAGTGGTTACACGCATTGTGGACAATCAGGAACAAGCCGGCATCGGTGAATTTTCAGTCATTACGGAATAATCTTTCCAACAAGACGAGACAAAGTTGACTGTTTTATAAACACCCTAAAGGCGGTGTGTCAGAATTAGTAAAATGCAACGCAACAGCTTGCAACTCTGACACACCGCCTTTTATTCAATCAGTAAGAAATAGTCTCCTTCTACTCTGCTGACAGATAATAATTGTCTGCTTCACATATTGTGAATAAGCATCATCACATATTGTGCGAAACCTTATTCACACAATGTGACGAAGCTTTTGCACATAATGTGACAAAGCTATATATTCGATATAAAACGACTAATAATACAAGTCCGAGACAAGAGTTTGAGCTTTAGTCAATAGCTATCAGGCGATAAAACAGAAGGCAAATAAAAAAGCCAAACAGCTGCGAAACAACTATTTGGCTACCAATAAGTGGTCCCACTTGGGCTTGAACCAAGGACTCCCTGATTATGAGTCAGGTGCTCTAACCAACTGAGCTATAGGACCTATTCTAGAGAGAATCTCCGAAATCGGGTGCAATATTACGACTTTTTATCGATATATGCAAGCCGTAGAAGAGAAATCTCCCCAAAAAATATTCCTGTTAATCATTATATAACAGTAATACAATGAATTAACAGAAACTATTCTTTTATCACTTTTCAGCACCATCTTCTGCACCGAACTCCATCAAATAAGCTTTGATAAAGTCATCAATCTTACCATCCATAACACCATTAACATCCGAAGTCTGATAATTGGTACGATGGTCTTTCACACGGCGGTCATCGAAAACATAGCTGCGAATCTGAGAACCCCACTCAATCTTCTTCTTACCGGCCTCAATCTTTTCCTGTTCAGCCATACGGTGCTTCAGCTCTTTGTCATACAAGATAGAACGCAACTGACGCATTGCATTCTCGCGGTTCTTGGGCTGGTCACGAGTCTCGGTATTTTCAATCAAGATCTCTTCTTCCTCACCGGTATATGGATCTTTATACTGATAACGCAAGCGAACACCAGATTCCACCTTGTTTACATTCTGTCCACCGGCACCACCTGAACGGAACGTATCCCAAGAGATAGCGGCCTGATCAATCTTCACCTCAATCGTATCATCAACCAATGGAGTCACAAAGACAGAGGCAAAAGAGGTCATTCGCTTACCCTGAGCATTATACGGAGAGACACGCACCAAACGATGCACACCATTCTCGCTCTTCAGATAACCATAGGCATAATCGCCCTCGACATCGATAGTCACCGATTTGATACCGGCTTCGTCGCCTTCCTGCAAGTTGGCAATAGAAATCTTATATCCATTTGTTTCGGCCCAACGCAAATACATACGCATCAGCATAGAAGCCCAATCCTGACTTTCCGTTCCACCAGCACCAGAGTTGATCTTCAACACACAACTCATCTGATCTGCCTCCTGACGAAGCATGTTGCGGAACTCCAGATCTTCCACCAACTGAACAGCCTTAGCATAAATCTCATCAACCTCTTCTTCAGAAGTAATACCCTCTTTCACATATTCGAAGGCCAACTGCAATTCCTCTGCAATTGCATGAACCTCGTTGTAGAGTTCGATCCACTTCTTCAGTTCTTTCACCTTCTTCATTTGAGCTTCTGCCCTTTTGGCATCTTCCCAAAAACCAGGATCTTGTGTTCGTAATTCCTCTTCTTCGAGTTGGATGGTCTTACCATCTATGTCAAAGATACCCCCTCAGCGCCTGCTCGCGCTCCAACACATTATGTAGTTGGTCTGATGTAATCATATTCTTATCTTAACTTAATTTATTTCGAGGCCAAAGATACAATTTATTCTTGATACATAGCTGCAATCTGATCAGCATAGTGCTGCAGGATCACTCTTCTGCGAAGCTTCAAAGTATCTGTCAACTCACCGCTTTCCATCGTAAACGGTTTAGGCAACAGGGTAAAACGCTTGATTTTTTCAAAGGCAGCCAAATGTTTCTGACAAGCCTCGATTCGTGATTCAATCAAACGATGGATAGACGGATTGGCCAACAACTCTTCACGGCTGCTATAAGCAATCTGATGCTGATCGGCATATTTCTGTAACAGTTGGAAAGAGGGAACAATCAAGGCACTCACAAACTTACGTTCATCACCAATCACTGCTACCTGATCAATATAGACATCACTTGTAATACTCAATTCAATAGACTGAGGTGCAATGTATTTGCCATTGGAAGTCTTATAAAGGTCTTTGATACGTTCCTTGAAATAAAGTATATCGCCTTCCAGACGTCCGGCATCACCTGTACGGAAGTATCCATCTTCTGTAAATGACTTCGCATTCTCTTCGGGCATCTTATAATAACCCTGCATCACGGTCTTTCCCTTAATCAAAATCTCACTCGTCTCCGGATCAATACGAACCTGCAGGTCGGGCATAATCTTTCCAATAGAGCCAATTTCATAGTTTGTATCCGGGAAGAAGCAAACTGTTGCTGTTGTCTCGCTCAATCCATAACCATAATATATAGCCATATCTACTGACAGCAAAAACTCAAGCACATTATCGGCCAAAGGCGCACCCGCTACCGGGAAGAAACGACCATTCTGCAAACCCAATACACGCTTCAGCACCGAAAATACAGTAGCACGATAGAAGTGGAACTTCATCTCCAACATAAGAGGGGCCTTTTTACCTCTCCTTTTATATTCCAAATGATAAAGGCGGCCTGTCTCTATTGCATCTTCAAACACTTTACGCATTGCACCGGCATTCTTAATCTTTTCTTGTACACCGATATAAACCTTCTCCCAAAAACGAGGCACACTACACATCACTGTAGGACGAACTTCACGCAAAGTCTTCTGAATCATTCGCGGATCTTGGTTAATAGCGACCTGCGTACCACGCTGCAGACAAACATAAGTCCATCCTCTCTCAAAAATATGAGTCAATGGCAAAAAGCACATTGACAAGTCTTTGTCTGTTACCTGCGGAATACGGATTGCATGCGTTCTTAAAGCCTCCAAATAGTTAGCATGAGTCAACACAACTCCTTTTGAGCGACCGGTTGTTCCGGATGTATAAACTATTGTAGCAATATCTTCTGATGAAGCCTCGCTCATGCGAATCTTAACCGTACTTCCTGCATGCGCATTATCGCCCAAACGAATAAAATCTTCAAAATAAATAGAATTCTTATCCTCCGGATTTATTTTAACAGAAGGATCAAAAATCACCAATCTCTTCAAGATCTCAGGCAACTGTTTCTGAACGATCAGCGCATTATTATACTGCTGCTGCTCACCCACAAAAAGAGTATGAATATTTGCATCTTTAACAATAAAAGCAATCTGTTCCGGCGAACTGGTTGCATACATGGGCACATCAGCAACACGGTTGGCATAAGCACCAAAATAGGTGTACAAACATTCGGGCATATTCTGAGAATATACACCAATATTTTCTTGCACCTCTAATCCATATTCTGCCATAGCCTTTGCCGCCAACATTACTTTATCAGAAAAGTCACGCCAAGATATTTTAAGCCATTTACCGCTCGCATTATCACGAGTTTTTAATGCTGTTCGTGAACCATACTTATCTGCCTGACGATGAATCATCTCAGCAAAATGATAATATATCATAACTACTTATTTTGAATTGACACTACAAAAGTACACTTTTCTATCCGAACAGCAGGTCTTAACATACACAAAAACGCTATTTATGTGCAAAAACGATGACTTTTTACCGAAAAAACCGATTATATGGTTAAAATAGTATAAACCACAGTAGTATGTATTGCATAGTACAGTGGCAATACATATTTTTGCATCAACAATAATAATGAAACAGAATGAATGCTGAAAACGTAAAATCACAAATGAGAAAAGGAACATTGGAATACTGCATTCTATTGCTCCTTAAAAAAGAACCGGCTTACACTTCTGACATCATTCAAAAATTACAGAAGGCCAAGCTGATTGTTGTTGAAGGCACCTTATATCCACTATTGACTCGCTTAAAGAACAGTGGACTACTCAGCTATCAATGGATAGAATCTACACAAGGACCTCCACGCAAATACTACCAGTTGACAGAACAAGGAGAAGTATTTTTAAAGGAGCTGGAGATTTCTTGGCAAGAATTAAATGACACGATAAACCACATCAGAAACAACTAAAAAAGAAAAAGAATGAAAAAGACATTAACAGTCAACTTGGGCGGAACGGTCTTCCACATTGACGAAGACGCATACAAACTATTAGACAACTATCTGTCCAACTTGCGCATCCACTTCAAAAAGGAAGAAGGATCGGAAGAAATCATGAATGACTTCGAAATGCGTATATCCGAACTACTAAATGAACGTATCCGCTTAGGATATGAAGTGATTAGTATCGAGCAGATTGAAGAGATCATCACACGTATGGGTAAACCTGAAGAGATCTTTGACGAAGAAGATTCCCAGCATTCGACTCAAACCAGTTATACGAAAGAGAAACAGGTCTTCAAGAAGAGACTGATGCGAGATCCTGACAACCGCATCTTAGGAGGTGTGGCTGGCGGTTTGGCTGCCTATATGGATTGGGATCCGACAGCCGTACGTATTGCTCTGATTCTGCTTCTGTTTTTCTATGGTTCTGTTATTCCTATATATCTTTTATTATGGATCATCATCCCGATGGCACAAACAGCAACCGAGAAATTACAGATGAGAGGCGAAAGTGTCACGGTTGAGAATATAGGCAAGACGGTCACAGATGGATTTGAGAGGATTTCCAATAATGTAAATGACTACATGAACTCCGACAAGCCTCGTACATTTCTGCAAAAGCTGGCCGATACATTCGTACTAATAATTGGCTTCATCCTAAAATTCATAGCCATCTTACTCGGCATTGTACTACTGCCAATATTACTGCTGATTGTGTTTGTCCTATTCATCACAGCCACAGCCATGATTGGACTTATCGGAGGAGGAACAGAACTTCTTTATAATCTTTCGCCCTTTGGCACTGCCTTTAGCACAGGAGCTCCAACAGGTCTGATTCTTATGGGATGTATTGGAACAATACTACTAATTGGCATTCCGGTATTCTCTTTGGTTTACGCTATCTGCAATCAGCTATTCCATGTCAAGCCAATGCCGACACAAGCCAAATGGACACTGCTGGCATTATGGGGCATCTCATTAATTCTATGCAGCATCTATTTCTACCAAGCAGGAATACATGGATGGCTTCCTTACCCTTGGATACAACGGATGTTTGGTTATCAACCGACAATACATATTATGTAACCACATATTTATTGATTGTGTGTTTAAAAAAAGAAGGCCGCTCTATCACAGAGGGGCCTTTCTTCTAAGGTTAACAAATTTATGAGTAAAAACCACTAATGAATCTATTAAAAGTAATGTCTTCCAGCATATCTTGTTTTTCAACCTATGCTTTCTTGGAATGACAATCTTGCGTACAAATATAAAGAATGTTTTCCAATCGGAAAACTCTTTCAGACTATTTATACTCTTTTCGTATTTTGGCGGCAATCTCTGCCAGCTCATCTTGGCTTATCGTCAGTTTTCCATTACCGAAATACATATCAGACTCTTTCGTAATAGGAACCAAATGTATGTGAGCATGAGGAACTTCAAGTCCCATAACAGCCAAACCAATACGCTTACAAGGAATGGCAGCTTCCTGTGCACGAGCTACGCGCTTAGCGAAACTCATCATACGTCCCAACAAAGGATCTTCCAGATCAAAAATATAATCAACCTCTTTCTTTGGAATAACTAAAGTATGACCTACAGCTACCGGATTAATATCCAAAAATGCGAAAAACTCATCATCTTCCGCAATCTTATGACAAGGTATTTCACCTGCCACGATTCGACTAAAAATTGTTGCCATCTTAATTTCCTCCCTCTTATTATTTATGCGATAATGCGATAATCAGATAGAAATCTCCATAATCTCGAAGCTCATCATTCCTGACGGCACCTTGATATCTACAACATCGCCCACTTTCTTACCCATCAAACCCTGAGCAATCGGTGTACTTACAGCAATCTTACCCTCTTTCAAATTGGCTTCTGAATCAGAGACCAAAGTATAAGTCATCACTGCATTATTTTTCTTATTCTTAATCTTTACCTTATTCAAGATCTGCACTTCATCTGTCTTCACTCGAGACTCATCAATCAGACGAGCGTTGGCAATCAGTCCTTTCAACTGAGCAAGCTTAGCCTCCATGATTCCTTGAGCTTCTTTGGCTGCATCGTACTCTGCATTCTCAGAAAGGTCGCCCTTATCTCGAGCTTCTGCAATCTGAGCAGAAATCTCAGGACGCTTAACAGTTTCCAAATAGTTGATTTCAGCTAAAATCTTATCATAGCCGTCTCTTGTCATATAACTAACAGCCATACTCTTTCCTCCTAATTTTAATATATTAATGATGATTATTATACAATAAAAAAAGAATCCCGACCAGTTAGTTGGCCGGAACTCCCTCCTAATTTATTTAAAGATTACTGCAAAGATAATCTATCTTTTCAATATGAGCAAGCATTGCGAAAATGCTTTAAAACATATCAAGTTACAACCCTACAACGATTTACAGTAGTGCCTTAACATCCGATTCAAGCTTATTGGGATCTTCGATACGCTTCACCAAAGCTCCTTTTCTGTCCAACAAGAACAGTGTCGGAAGTTGTCTTACATTATACAATGCTGCAATCTGAGAATAGACAGACTGAGGGTCGAGCACACATACCCAAGGCAGGTTTGCGGCACCATTACGCCACAGATGCACATCGCTATCCAAAGAAACCTGATAGATTTCAAATCCCTTTGACTGATACTTCGCATACAGTTCGCCCAATGTCATATTCAGTGCCGGAGACCATTCGGTTTGGAATGCTGTAAAGTTAATCAATACCACTTTATTCGGTGCCACTTCTGACAACTTACGTAACTGACCTGTTGCATCCGGAAGCTCAATATCCAAATAGCCAATCTCTTTTGTCTCTACACTATCGAGTGTAACCGGACGTTTGGCACGAAGCACCTTCATTGACTGCAGAGCCAAATTATACAAATGCTTTGAACGCGGACTTTCAGGATAGAAATGATCATAACTGGTTGCCACTGCTCCGTAAGCCTTAGAATCCTCTTTGTCATACAAGTCAAAGAACAACAAGCCATCAATCTGCTGGAATAGCGCAAAATAGGCAGCTGTTGACATCGGAGCGGAATAGATATACTTACGAGCCACCTCTTTATACGTATTTACAGCCTCAATCACCCGAGCCGCATAAGCCGTATCTGCCAGCTGCTTAGCTTCATACTCTTTACGCAAGCGGCTAATGGCCTGATTGGCATCTAGCTGGGCCAACGTAATATTCTTGATCGCCTTACTGTTCTCAGAGCCTTCCACAGAATAAGAAGTAGCAAATGTACCTGCATCAGCCACAAAAGAAACTGTTTCAACTGAATCAATAGCAAAGTTAATCAACTGATTGTTCAATCTTAACCGATAGAAATCGGGAAAGGCAGGACGAGGTTCAGTAAACTCAAACTTACCGGCAGCCGTCAGTTTCACTGAGTCAAGCAACTGAACAGATGAGACTCCTACGTTCTCAAGATACATCACTTGTCCGTCGCCCCCAGAGACCACACCTTTTACTTTAAACTCTGTATTATTGTGGCATGCCGAAAACAAAAGCAACAACACACCACAAACAGCCAATAAATAAATAGACAGTCGTTTCATCACTTCTCTTTATTTCAAAATTCAGTGCAAATATACATTATTTTACAAATGACACACTATTATTTACTATTTCTTCCCTTCTTTTTTACAAAAAAGTCTTTTTCCTGCGTTTTTTATTTTCATTTCCATACGATTACAGCCAAACTTTCACTAAATTTGCGACAATTTTACAGATAGAAAAAAGATAAAAAGATTATGCTTAATCCAATTAACAAGACGATCGAGTTAGGTGATGGAAGAACTATTACCATCGAGACTGGGAAATTGGCAAAACAGGCTGACGGTGCTGTCACTGTCCGCATGAACAATACAGTACTGCTTGCCACTGTATGTGCCGCTAAAGATGCAAACCCAGGTGTTGACTTTATGCCGTTACAGGTTGAATACAAAGAGAAATATTCTGCATTTGGCCGCTTTCCTGGAGGCTTTACAAAAAGAGAGGGCAAAGCTTCTGATTATGAAATCTTAACTGCACGATTGGTAGACCGTGCATTACGCCCACTTTTCCCTGACAACTATCACGCTGAAGTTTATGTAAACGTAACATTGTTCTCAGCTGACGGCGAAGATATGCCGGATGCGTTGGCAGGTTTGGCTGCTTCTGCAGCACTGGCTGTTTCAGATATTCCTTTCAACGGACCTATCTCTGAAGTACGCGTAGCTCGTGTCGACGGTAAATATGTCGTTAACCCGACATTTACTGAATTAGAAAAAGCAGACATCGATATCATGGTTGGTGCCACTTTCGACAACATCATGATGGTTGAAGGCGAGATGAATGAAGTTCAGGAATCTGAAATGCTGGAAGCTATCAAGGTGGCTCACGAAGCTATCAAGGCGCAGTGTAAAGCTCAGATGGAATTGACTGAAGCCTGCGGCAAAACAGTAAAACGCGAATACTGCCACGAAGTGAACGACGAAGAACTACGCAAAGACGTTCACGATAAATGTTACGAACAAGCATACGCTATCGCAACTTCAGGTTCAGGCAAGCAGGAACGTACTGAAGCATTCGAAAAGATCGTCGAAGATTATAAAGCACAATTCTCAGAAGAAGAACTGACTGACGAAAAGGTTGAAATGATCGGCCGCTATTATCACGATGTAGAGAAAGAGGCAATGCGTCGTGCTATCCTTGATGAAGGCAAACGATTAGACGGACGTAAGACTACAGAAATCCGTCCTATCTGGATTGAAACAGATTGTCTGCCTGGTCCTCACGGATCGGCTATCTTTACACGTGGTGAAACTCAATCTTTGTCAACTGTCACATTAGGTACAAAGGCTGACGAAAAGATTATTGATGATGTTTTGGTACATGGTAAAGAACGTTTCTTGTTGCACTATAACTTCCCTCCGTTCTCAACTGGCGAAGCTAAGGCTTCTCGTGGTGTAGGACGTCGTGAAATTGGTCATGGCCACTTGGCTTGGCGTGCTTTGAAGCGTATGATCCCCGAAAATTATCCGTACGTTGTACGTGTTATCTCTGATATTCTGGAATCTAACGGTTCTTCATCAATGGCTACTGTTTGTGCAGGTACTTTGGCATTGAGAGATGCTGGTATTCCAATGAAGAAGCCGGTTTCTGGTATCGCTATGGGATTGATCTCTGAAAACAAGGGTACAAACTATGCTATCTTATCTGACATCTTGGGCGACGAAGATCACTTGGGCGATATGGACTTCAAGGTAACAGGAACTAAAGATGGTATCACTGCTACTCAGATGGATATCAAGGTTGATGGTTTGTCTTACGAAATCCTTGAAAACGCATTGGCTCAGGCTAAAGCCGGTCGTATGCACATCTTAGGCAAGATTTTGGATGCTCAGCCTGAAACTCGTTCAGACTTAAAGCCACATGCTCCACGTATCGAGACTATGACAATCGGTAAAGAATTTATCGGTGCAGTAATCGGCCCGGGCGGTAAGATTATTCAGGGTATCCAAGAAAAGACTGGCGCTATTATCACTATCGAAGAGGTTGACGGCGTAGGTCAGATCGAAATCTCTGGTACAAACAAAGCCACTATCGATGCTGCCATCCGTGCTATAAAGAGCATCGTTGCCGTTCCTGAAGTAGGCGAAGTGTACGAAGGAAAGATCTCTTCTATCATGCCTTATGGTGCATTCGTTGAATTCATGCCGGGTAAAGATGGTTTGTTGCACATCTCTGAAATCGACTGGACGCGTTTGGAAACAGTTGAACAGGCTGGGTTGAAAGAGGGTGATACAATCTCTGTTAAGTTGGTTGATATCGATCCGAAGACTGGAAAGTTCAAATTGTCTCACAAGGTGCTGATCCCGAAACCAGAAGGATATGAAGAACGTCCTGCTCGTCAGGATCGTGGCAACCGTGGACCGCGTCAAGACCGTGGTAACCGTGGACCGCGTCAGGAACAGTAATAATGTCTATACATTAATATATTATATAGCTTAAAAAGGGGCTGCGTCAAACCGGTTGTTTTGATGCAGCCCCTTTTAGATTTATCAGCCTTACTAAAAGATGGATAACAACAGCTGCTCCAGCTTCTTCGTCATCACGTGTCCTTCTCCGGCATAATTATTAGCAATGACCGCTACAGCATAACGGCTATTTCCCTTCTGCACATAACCAGCATAGGATTTCACCCGACTCATACCGCCACTCTTCAGAAAAGCTCTGCCCTGCAGCTTGCTACCTTTCAAGAAATTACGGACAGAACCCTCTTGTCCCGCTTCGGGCAATGACGCCATAAAAGATTCTGATACGGCCGACTTCGTCGCCATATAACAAAGCAGATCGGCCATAAAACCGGTTGACACCTTATCCGTTACAGCCAAGCCGCTGCCATCATACATCCACAGCGGAGCCAGGTTAAAACCCTTACTCGCCCAATGCCAGCGTAAAATCTTAATGCCACGATCGAACGAAGAGATTACTTCGCCCTTTCTTACCTTATAGCGCAACCCTATTGTCTTCAACATAGCATCAGCAAACAGATTATGACTGACATGATTGGTCACCTCGACAATTTCCCGCAGCGTAGGCGAATAGGTTGTTGCCAACACCTCTCTTTTGCCCGGATGCCAAACTCCGGCCTCCTTCAACAACCGATAACAGCTTGCGCCCTGTTCCACCTCAATATTCTTATCCTCCAAAGCCTCTTGTAGATAGGTAGCCAAAAACAGAGCCGGATCGGGAATATCGCCCTTCAAGATAACTGTTTCCCGATTTGCCGGCACAACGCCATAGAGATAACGATCGGCAGCAAAGGGCGCACCAACAATAAAGGTACTGTCAGATTTCACCGGCTGAGAAAGCAGATAATTGTGATAACGTACCATTGGCATATCGGGATCACTGTGTAAAATGGAAGGTCGCTGACCAGATGCACCGCTCTTCAAAAAGAGCTTATACAGATTGTCAAAGACAGAAATGCCATAACTGCCCGCTCCATAATAGCTGCCCAAATCTTCTTGTACCCATTTCAAAGAGATACCTTCTACATCAAAGATACTCTCATCCGCCACTACTCGTCCCACAATTTTACGGATACCGGCCTTCTTGACGGCCTGTAGCCATTGAGGAATAAAGCTATTCTGAGAAGGACGGTAGCTGTTCTTGTCGGTGGCAAAATGAGCCGAGCCCAAAGTTGGATCGCCACTTCCTTTTATATAAAGATTACCATAGAGCACGCCTTCTTTGATCTCTCCATCATATTCAAGAGTCGTAGCAAAGCGAAACTCCTCGCCCAGCAATTCCAAGGCCGTAGCGGTTGTTACCAGCTTCATCACCGACGCCGGCGTCAGCTGACGCTCCGTATCATAACTGCAAAGCACCTTACCTGTATTCACATCCTTCACCATCAACGAAAATGAAGCCCCTTCCATTGACCTGGCCGACAACAACTGACGAACTTCTTGGGGTAAAACTTGTGCCAAACCATCTATCAAAAAGGAGGCAAACAATAAAAGATAAACAAATTTCATAGACAACACATCTTTTCCTCTTCACAAAAGGAGTTAAACACGAAACAAATATACAACGAAAAGCAAGTCTATCCTGTTTTTTGCCTAAGTTTGTGCATGAATAAAAAAGTTACGATCAAGTCTCAATAACATTAGATTAAAATCGATTTATCATGATGTTCGAAAAACCATTTACATTTGACCGAACGGCACGCATTGTATTCAGCTTGCTGCTAATCGGTGGTATTGTTTATCTGATTACGATCTTACGCAATGCACTGCTTCCCTTCCTCATCGCCTGGCTGCTGGCCTATATGATGCAACCTTTCGTCAAGTTTTTCCAATACAAACTACATCTGAAAAGCCGTATCCTTGCCATTATGGCCGTGCTGATCTCGCTGATTGTCGTGATCTCGCTGATTGTCGTAATGGTGGTTCCTTCCATTGCAGCCGAAGCAGACAAGACATTGGAACTACTACGCACGCATAATCCGGGACAAGGTCATATTCCTTTTATCCCACAATCGTGGGTTGAATACCTCAACAATAACGTGAATGTGACTGAACTGATGAGATCACTCAGCAAAGAGAACATCCTAAAAGCAGTCAAGCAAGTGGCTCCTCAAGTGTGGGCATTGCTCTCCAATACATTCTCTATCCTCTTCAGCATCACCATTATATTTGTGATATTTCTTTATTTCATTTTTATCCTGCTCGATTATGAAAAGATAGCCAATGGCTGGATCAACCTGATTCCCATACGATACCGTCCGTTCCTCCAAGAGCTGGGCGAAGATGTAGAAAACAGCATGAACCGCTACTTCAGAGGCCAATCGTTAATCGCCTTTTGCGTTGGCGTCTTATTAGCTATCGGATTTAAGATTATCAATTTCCCGTTAGCCGTCACCTTGGGTCTCTTTATCGGCTTCCTGAATTTGATTCCCTATATGCAGACGATCGGTATCATTCCAATGATTTTGCTGAGTCTATTACGTTCAGCCGAAACGGGTGAGAACTTTTGGGTCATCTTTGGTCTGGCTCTTTTAGTACTTTGTATTGTACAATGTATCCAGGATTTATACCTCACGCCGCGCATCATGGGTAAAGCAATGGGACTGAATCCGGCCATTATTCTACTCTCGTTATCTATTTGGGGCACACTATTAGGCTTTATCGGACTGATCATTGCGCTTCCATTAACTACTTTATGCCTTTCCTACTATAAAAGGTTTATCTTAATGGAAGGCAACGACTTAAACAAATACAAAAGATTGCCAAGAAGTAAAAAAGGGAAAATAATCGAATAAAATATGCACTTTTTTCCACTAAAGCTATTGCATATTTTAAAAAAAACCATACCTTTGCACCCGCATTACAGAAGTAACGCATCGGATGATTCGCTAGCTCAGCAGGTAGAGCACATCCCTTTTAAGGATGGGGTCCTGGGTTCGAACCCCAGGCGGATCACCAGTAAGAGGTTTTAACGTATTCGTTGAGACCTCTTTTTTATACCTGCAAACCATAATTATCAACAAGTTATCCCTAAAGTAACATTTCCGCATCTACAAATAATAGTTTTATCAGCGTTGAGCCTAAAAACATCTGTACCGATAACGTAAGCACAGGATTTAAGCACCAAAAACAAGCACAGGATTTAAGCCCAATTCTTATCCCGAACTCGTATTATTAGCTGTCTTATATCGAAAGAATAGCTTCATCACATAATGTGCAAAAGCTTCGTCACAATATATGATTAATGTTATGCACATTATGTGGCAAAGATTAATCACTATATATGATGAAGAGAATAGACTTCCATTCAAAGCAGAAGGATTGGATACAAGAGACTGAGAATGAAACGAACAGGACAGAATCAAACTTGGGTTAAACGAATACCTTTATTAGATGCTTAGTGGCTCTTTTGAGTAAACAGATCGTAACAGAACTGAAGTGTACGCTCATTGCAATCTATGCTATAAGAGGAGTTCCCTTCTGTATGAGCCAGATGATCGATCTGTGGATTCAACACATCCAGAAAGACACGATAGGAATTTAACTGCCTGTCAAAAATGGACTGCTGGACAATAAACAGATAGTTGTTCAACGGATATTTCTCCATGATACAACCGATTTGACGGGCTAACTGCTCGGCAAACTGCGCCGACACATTGGCAAACAGATAAGAGAAGTTGAAAATAACGAGCGACGACAACTCGGAACAGCTATCCCAAAAGGCCTGATCCAAAGAAGAGAAGGCTTCGACCATCCGATAGCGCAACTTGCCTTGATATACCTCATCAATCAAACGGCTGCCCATCTGCTTCATCGCATCAGATATATCAATACCAACATAAAACATATCGGGAAGCTCCTTGCCATACAACTCGAAGAAAGACAAGCCGCACGTGGCCGGACCACAACCCATATCAATCAGCTGCACTCGTCCTTGGACAGAGGCGATTCGCTCATGCAACCATTTGTCCAATCCCATATACAATTTCTTACTGCTACGATAGTACTGACGCATCAGATAATAGCAGTAGAGCAATACCTGACGCTCTGTATCCGCTTTCGTACCATCGAGCATCAACAAAGGATGCAGCGCATTGACGCGTCCATATCCAATCTGCTGCAAGTTTGTATTCATATCAGCTCCAAACACTTGACGAGGCCACAGACTACCGGATGTCTTTCGAACCGGAAGAAGAACTCTTTTATCGAACACGAAGGAAAAAGCAGGACTCAACTCATAGGCTTCATTACCGGCCTCACAAATCTCTGCTTCGTTATAGACAGGCATCTCGAAATGGCCGGAGCAATAATCTTCCGGCACAATCTCAAAATAGCACTGCTTGCTACGCACAAACTCCAGCAGCTTGAAGAAAATAAAGCTATTTGACAACAGTCTGGCATTACCAATCAACAACAGATGCTCTTCGGCACGAGTCATGGCAACGTTTAGTTTACGGTCTATCAAACTACTATCTATATCTTCGAACACATTGTTGGTAAGGAAATTGAGCTGATAATACTGCTGCACGGTAAAACCGTAAATAATATATTTACGCTGAGAGCCTTGATAACGCTCCACCGTGTCAATGGTAATATCATGTAGATCATCAATGCCATAGCGATCCAATGTATTACGGACAGTTGCTATCTGATTGCGATAGGGCACAATCACTCCCACCGTATGATCCACATCAAACTGATCTTTCTCTATCTCATAGATCTTCACCACCGTAGCGGCAATCATATCGGCCTCCACTTGATTCACCTTGTCCGACAAGGAATGTTCGGGTGATGGCGCATGTAAAAAGGCTACACGACGGGTAGATAAAAGATTGACGATGCCATGCTCTGAAGTTCCCAGCAAAGGCAATTCACCGATTTGATGTGGACGTGGCACCTCTTTCAGGTTGTTGTTATAGAAGGCGCAACTGGGAAATTGTGCAATCTCTTGATGCATTCGTCCCTGCTTAGTCAACATATAGGTCACCGACTCGTCATAACGATATTCACGGAGCAAACGTTCAAAGAGAGACAAACGGCAATCGGTCAGCAAGATATCATTCAACTCCGGCTCATGCACCTTTGAGACATCGGGTGTTTGCTGCACAACGGCCGGCAACTGCCTATGGTCACCAATCAACACAAACTTACGAATTGCCGGCTCCTGATCATGATGCACACACAACAATCCCATCAGATGAGGTTCCAAAATCTGAGAGGCTTCATCTACAACAGCCAGACTGAAGTTCTTCAACTGAAACAGATACAGATTGCCATTGAAAGAGGCCGTTGTTCCCACAAATACGCGCGTGGAGACAATCGCTCTCTTCAAATCCTCCAACTTACAACAACTCTTCACCTTCGAAGACAACAGATAATTGCGATAGGCCGGCGCACAGTTCAATGTGGTTCCAATACGAATAAAGTCGATTCCCTCATCCACCAGCTTACTGCATATTTCATCAATTGCCCGGTTGGTATAAGAGGTAATCAACACCGACGATTTGGGTTCGAGCAGCTCTTCCTTCACCGTATTCAACATACCAAACGAGGTCTTTCCCGTGCCCGGAGGGCCGATTATCAAGAACAGATCCTTGGCCCTCTTGACCTGCAACGACAAGTCATTGAAACTGCCATAGTCCCCTTTCAACTCTACAGAGGAATCACACTCCGGCCTACGTTGCAACAACAACAGATCTCTACGGTTCTGACACGTTGTCAAGAACAGGTGCATTCCCCGATAGAGCGGACTAAAAGAAGAATCCAAGAAGTCATGCTCAATGGCCCACAACTTGCCCTGCTCTTTCCGGAAAACCCGTCCGTCCGACTGCACAGCACGTAGCACCAAGCGAATCGTATCTTTCTGCAAATCGTCAATCGTACAACGAAACACCATGGTAGAACGCACATCGGGCTCTGCGCCCTTCTCATAAGGATACAGAATCACAACATCTCCCACTCG
Source organism: uncultured Parabacteroides sp. (assembly GCA_934725305.1). Taxonomy (GTDB): domain Bacteria; phylum Bacteroidota; class Bacteroidia; order Bacteroidales; family Tannerellaceae; genus Parabacteroides. The sequence goes on from CAKVBA010000001.1 coordinate 21,758, forward strand.
GAAATTAGACATATCATTGTCTTGCGTCTCCATAAATTGAAGAGTCACGGCCTCAATCTCTCCATCGGTATCTGCCGCGGGAGAAATAAGATTCAGATTACAATAGATATTACCGGCCTGCAACTTCTCTTCCAACGAATCATGCCACTTAGAGGCAAAACCGGAATTCTCCTTGGTTTTATTTCCCAGCTTCGACAACATCTGCTCATTGGCAATAAAAGTCATGAAGCGGAAGAAATAGCTTTTCTCCAACTCAGAAGCCTGATGAATCGGCCCCAACACCTCATTCATCTGCTGACGTTGATACTTTGACCAAAGCATATTATTCGCCTGCTTCATATTCAATGTATCAGCCGTCATCGACTCCAATAGTCGGAATCCTTCCGGCCGTGTATAACACAACTCCGTCCAGGCTATCTCATTACGCACCTTCATAGCTCTGAAGATCAGCTCGGGCGCAAAGCCCAAACCCAACAGACTCTGTTGATATTTGGAGTAGAGCAGATAGGCATGCAGCTCTTCGCCATTCTTTTTATAGATCTCATGATAGTTATAGCGGATCAGTGCCATATACAACAAGATCTGCACATAATGCTCTTCGCGGTGTTTCGGAACGACAAAGTTATCATAAGGAAACTCACCTTTACCGGATTTCTGCTCAATCAACACTCTGAAGTCGCTCTGCAAATAATCCATACGTCCTTGCAAGCCCAACATCTCCGAGAAGAAAGAGGGTTCTACAATTCCCTCCTTTGAATCGAAACGCTTCAACTGGTTGGGCAATACATGACAAATGGCCTGTGAAATATTATATTTCTGTAATTGTGCCTCTGTATGAAAGTGCGAGCCGATATTGGCAGTCAACAGCTGAATAGCCGACTCCTTAAAAAAATGTTGCACACTCTGCAGATAAGAATGGGTTGTATCCTGCTGATGAATAGCCTCGTCCAACAGCTGTCCGGCAAAGTTACCCAACACAATAGGCTCAGTCACCTGTGCGGGTGATATTTTATGTATCAGATGAACAAATGGAGATTCGGCATAGTTGGTAAAACAGCGGGCTACGGTAGAAATATCTACCAGATAATCCGGCTCAAAGATAATCAGTTCCGGATAGAGAATGCCCTCCTTTTCACGCGGACGTATCAGGTTCAACTGAGCACCTTTATAAAAGAGATGTTCCAAGTAGCTCCAATCAAAGTCGTAAAACCGATTGCCGGTAAGATAGTCGATCGTAAGACAGGATGCTTCAGCAGCCTCTTCCGATGGACCATAGACAAACTGCTGATCCCATCGCTCCACAATCACGCGAACAGATTCACCAATAACGGGCGTCATCGAATCGGTCAACTTCCCGACGGGAAACAACGAAGAGAGAGAATGAGGAATCTCTGTCTGAGGATATAGAAATGCGATAAACTCACAAAGATGCTTCAGGTCAAACAGATAGTAACGCTTCAGTTCCTCATCCGACCAGGTAAAACTCTTACGCAATCTGACACGCGTATCATTGATATTCTTCACCAATTGGGCAGGAGCTCCATGTTCCTTTAACAGATAATCGGTCTTGGCAAAAGGTCCTACCAAATGAGAATGAACGGCACTTGTCTTCAGATCGAGACAAGTGCGAAAGACTCGATTATAGGCTTTATAGACTTGATGATAATCGGGTTGATAGCGTAATGCCATCTCCAAACCGGCTAAGAGATTGACAGATGATTCCGGCTCATACACCTCATCAGACAAGACAGAATCTTCTTCTTCGACCGGCTTCTCCTCCGCACTATCCATCTTCATCCACTGAGGCAGATGTAAAAGTTCATCCGCCGTAAGCATTCTCTTCAATCTCTCATCCTGTTGGTTCATCTCATCTTTTCCTCTATTCTACCATCCGAAAGCTCTCCTGACAAAGGCTACACTCACAACAAGGGTTGCAAACGGCCAATCAGTTCATTTCCCAAAGCCCGCTTCGTTTCAATATGCTCCTTCACGGCTGATACAAACGGATTGTTCTCGAAATCACCTCGAACCTTCTCAAAGTCCTCCTGTTTTTCCTTCAACGAACCATCCACCCCAAAACCGGTCATCGAAGTCAAAGAGAATTCTTTCTGAGCATCAGCATACAACCTCTCGTCCAATCGGATAACGGATGATTTCCAACGCTCTACCAGTTCAATCAGCTTATCGGCCGTAATCTGTTGCAAATCTACCTGATAATAAGACTCGATCTTCTCATACGCCCACGTCCATTCCAACTGATAATAACGGGAATGAGCATCGTGCAAGATATGCTCAATCTCATCAAGACTGGTAAGTTCGCCCTCTTCGATCCGTGTTTGCAAGCGTTCTAATAGTTGCTTCGGCAATATCAAGCCCGACAAATCGAGCCATTCGCCCGAACCTTCCGGCTCTGTGGGCAACAACTGCTGATGAACCGCTTCGATAGAAGGAAATGGTCCGCCTTCTAATTTCTTTATCAAAGAGTTTCCCAAGAACTTATTGATGGCCATATCATATATCATCAACGCCTTGCGAAGAGCTGTTCCCTTGATGCGGGCATTCTGATAATAATAAACCTCTGATGTCTCACCTATCAATGCCTGCAAATCTTTAAGCAACGACACCGCCTTCAGCATCTTCTGAATAGTATAAGGACTCAACAGGTTATAGTTGATCATATCCAAAAAGACCGGATCTTGACGCTTATCACGCCTCGGCCATTTCTTAGCATCACGAATCGTGCCCACACTACACAAATTGATACCAGGCACCAAATAGGTTTCATCATCCTGCTCTATCAGATAAGAGAAAGGCATATCGGAAGTGTCACTATGGTGATAATGACGACCCATAACCAATGAGAAGGCGCCCACACGAGCAGGCCACAAAATATAGGAATCACTGGTTGTTTTGGATCCACGCTCCACGATACCTTGATGTATCGGACCTAACTTATACATATGGTTGCTTTGGTTTGATCCGCTACCTGCATTCAGGAAAGAATACATGCCGGCAATCAACAGACTGCTCTTATGCATTGACACGGTAAACGGTCCGGCAAAGATAGCACAAGCCTCGCCATTCTCAAGGGTGCAATTACTGAATATCAAAGAGTCGTGTGCCGAGAAATTATGCGAGATAAGACAAGACTGGCCGATGAAGCAACGGATAATCTTGGCAGCATCAGCAACAACAGCACCCGAAGAGACGATAAAATCTTGAGCAATCACACTGTCTCCGATATAAACAGGAGCTTCGCGCTTACTGTTGACAGAGCCATTCTCAAGGCGTGTACTGTTCTCAATAGTGGCATAATCACCAATACGCACATTGCGCAGTGTGCCCGTATTGATGATACGCACATTCCGCCCAATGGTTCCTTCTCGCGAAGAGATTTTGTCGGTATAGTCTTGTATCATACTCTGCAACCGTGCGATCAAAAGCGTGCGATGACGATACAAGGCGATCACATACGCTAAAGAGGCCGATAAACCGTCGTAGATAGGCACTTCTCGTCCACCGGTCTCATTCAATACGGCAACATGAGTATTGTTACCAAACGAGCTGTTGCCATCGACCAACAGCACATTGATATTCTGGATAAAACAATTCTCACCAATATGATAATTGGCAATATAATTCTGTACATTTTCGATCAGCACATTGTCTTCCAACGTACAGTTATGAAGTGTGACATGACGCAATCCGCTATGCTTCTTCAAGCCTCCCGGCAATTCAAACTCCTTCTTAAATGCTCCCAACTTAACCGTTCCTGAAAAGCGCACATGATATACATACTCTTTATCAAACTCTTCTGGAACAAATATATTCTGCCAATCATCGGCTTTACAGGCTTGAGATTGCAAATAGGCAATCTCGTCCGGATATAGTCTTCTCATCTTTCGTATTGGGTTTATGTATTTATAATAATGTTATAACTCTTCGTCGTAGTGCTGAAACAGAAAGTCATTGTAAGGGAATCGGGTTATATGAATCTGCTTCACGCGTTCATACAACAAAGCCTTCAAAGCATCCAAATTGGTACGCTCCTTGGCAGAGATAAAGATGCAGCTATCTTGCATCTTGCCCATCCAAGTCTGCTTAAGTTCTTCCAAATCAATATTCTCACGTGTACGCGGAGTCAGGTCATCCTCTTCTTTCGGCACAAAGGTGAAAGCATCCACCTTGTTGAATACCATAATCATGGGTTTCTCCGTCTTATCAATCTCCATCAAAGTACGGTTCACCACCTCAATCTGTTCTTCAAATGTTGGATGAGAGATATCAACTACATGCACAAGCAAGTCGGCCTCACGCACTTCGTCCAAGGTCGATTTAAAGGATTCGACCAGTTCAGTCGGCAACTTACGGATAAATCCAACCGTATCAGAAAGCAAGAAGGGCAGATTCTCGATAATCACCTTGCGCACGGTTGTGTCCAACGTAGCAAACAGCTTATTCTCTGCAAACACTTCACTTTTACTCAACTGGTTCATCAACGTTGACTTACCCACATTAGTATATCCTACCAAAGCGACACGCACCATCTTGCCACGGTTCTTCCGCTGAACGCTCTTCTGCTTATCGATATCCACCAAGTCTCGCTTCAGCTTGGCAATCTTATCCAAGATAATACGTTTATCTGTCTCAAGCTGAGTTTCACCCGGTCCACGCATACCCACGCCACCGCGCTGACGTTCCAAGTGTGTCCACAAGCGAGTCAAACGAGGCAACATATATTTATATTGAGCCAACTCAACCTGAGTCTTGGCATGTGCTGTCTGTGCACGACGGGCAAAGATGTCAAGGATCAAATTGGTACGGTCCAGAATTTTCACTTGCAACTCTTTCTCGATATTGCGTAGCTGCTTGGCTGATAATTCATCATCAAAGATGACCAAACCAATCTCATGCTCAACGACATATTCCTTGATCTCTTGCAACTTACCTGTTCCCACGAAAGTAACAGGATTAGGGTAATCGAGTTTCTGATAGAATTGCTTTACAGCATTCGCACCGGCTGTATCAGCCAAGAACGCCAATTCATCAAGATATTCCTTTACCTTCTGTTCGTTTTGTTCAGGTGTAATCAACCCGACAAGAACTGCTTTTTCTGTTTGTGCTTCGGATATAATAAATTCTTTCATACGACAAAGATACATTATTTCAATTATTTATGTATCTTTACGGAGAAATTAACGAACCTAAAAAAGTCTTAGCTATGAGAAAGAAAGCTATCTCAATGATTCGATGCGCTCTTATAGGCATCGCAATCCTATTTGGTACGGCCTTATCCAAGGCACAAGTAAATAATCCCTCAACATGGAGCACTTTTGTTCAAGGAGATGACAACACGCTCATCTGCGACACATTCCGTTTACAGACCTTCAGCGGAGCCGCTACCGACAACTGGGAATATACGCTCAGTGGGCATGCGGATATTTTTGACCCGACTCCAATCTTCTCTGATGCGTCTAAAGATAAAGCTCTCCGTCTGTATGCCGGCAGTAAAATCGTCTTTGCTCCTTATTCACTCAAAGGATATTCCGATGTAAAAATACGGTTGCTTCCAGCTATACATAATCTGACCACAAAAGACACACTCTTTGCCTCCGCAAACCGCGCCGAAAAGCCTATCAAACATAGTGTGTTTTACAAAGGTAAGAGCCCGAATGAATACAAGTCATTCAAAGATAGCAAATCGAAAATAAGTGGTAAATACTTTAATATAGAGGAAAATCCCACAAGCCTTACACTCGAAATGAGCGAAAAGGCAAGTTCTCTCAATGGATTATTTGCTTTTGACACCATTGCTGCCTATGGAAACATAGCTCAATATAGTCTGTTCAAGGGTAATGGCTCTTGGAGCCAAGAGGATAACTGGTCGCACTTGGCTCCACAACGGAAACGGATCGGATTGGTTGATGGCGACCTGACAATAGATACAGATGTTCATTGCCACTCTTTGCATCTGCATAATTCCTCTATTCGCTTCACTGGTCAAGGGCAACTGACACTGGACGAAGAGCTTTATTTGCATCATACTTTCCCGGCCAAGGGTAAATGGTTTTTCTTCTCGCTTCCCTTTGACGTCTATCCTGAAGATTTGGATCCGGATTTTACGCTAAAGGATGATACGCCTAACGAGGGCGGAAATTTCCTCTATGTCTGCCGCTACGATGCTCAACAACGAGCAGAACAACAGAACACCACCGGAAACTGGAAGGTAATCAAGCTCCAAGAACTACAAGATCAGCCATTGTTTGAAAAGAATACCGGATATCTGGTTGCTTTGGATGAAAAAGCGACAACTACAACCGTATGCTTTACTACTTCTGGAAAAGAGCTGCCAAAAGAATGGGGCCACAGAGCATCTATCCCGGTAGAAGCCTTTGGCACAGAAAGAGACAATAATCATAATGGTTGGTATCTGTGTGGCAATCCATTCCCATCGGAACTTCCACTAAATGCGATTGTAAACAATACGGATCTGGATGGTTACATCTATCTATTGGATGGCAATAGCTACAAAGCCTATAAGATTGGAAGCAACTATGCCATACCGACCTATTCGGCCTTCTTTGTCCGTGCAAAGAGAGAGACTCAAATAGAGATCAATGCCAAGGATGTAATAGCCAACAATTGTCAGATTCTGAAGGCATCTTCTCCGATTCACCTGAATGCTGCTGATCCGTATATTCATCCTACTGCCATCCAAACTCCACCTGAAGTGGCGGTACAATGTTATCTGGATCAACAGATGCTGACCGTTTCCCATCTGCCGGATCAAGGTGTGGCAACAATCTATGATCTCTCGGGCCGACAAGTGAAGCAGTTCAATCTCCCGATAGGAGCGTCAAGCCATGCTGTTAATATGCCTAAAGGCTGGTACATCATCGTGATCGAGACTTGCAACAATCATTGGAGATTCACCCAATACCATAGATAACTGCTTTTTCCCCATTGGATAGTTATGCTTTACCCAATGGATAATTACTCCATTTCAACCATGAGACTATCCGCTTTCAGATAGGATTCATTCCTTGCAAAACAGGCGATATATCTTTTAGGGCTTCTTCCCTAAACCGACATATCGCCTGTCTTGTCTTATAACGAATCTCTTATTCTTCGGTCTTGAATGCCTTGCAGAATGTGGTCATCAACAAGATACATAAACCTAACAGACCAACCACCATATAGGCATATTTCATGTCAAACTGCTGAGTGATGGCACCAATCAGCAAAGGTGCGACTAACGAGCCGATGAAACTGATACTTGACAAGATAGACAAAGCAATGCCCACCGGAGTCTTTGACTTCGCTCCGACCAAACTATAAATAGTAGGAACCATGGATGAGATGCCTAAACCTACAAGCATGAAGCCTATAGAATTAACAACCACCTTTGTCATCATCGACTCAAACTGATTACCCAACAGGGCCGAAGTGAAAAAGCCAATGAAGATTAAGAAACCGGCCACTTGTAACACGCGCTGCTTGCCTAACGAATTATAGGCATAGTTTGCCAAGAAACGTCCTGCCGTCATCATCACCATAAAGACAAGGAAGCCGATCTGCAAGGATTTAGGAACCTGCAACACGGACTCGAAATAGACTCCGCTCCAATCGAACATGGCACTCTCAACCACCAAGGCAAACAATCCACAAACACCCAACTGTATCAACAAGCGTTCCGGATTACGGATAAAGCTCAACAATGCCGGAGTCTCTTTGCCCGATTCACTCGTCTTCTCTTCTCCTGCCGAATCCTCAACCGGCAAAGTTGCATCTTCCTGTAAATACTTGCGACCAAACAAGACAATCAGTAGAATAGAGACAGCTACAAGCGTGAAATGTTCCAATGGTTGAATATCGGATACAATCATAATGAATCCGATCAAGGCTCCTAAACAGGCACCCAAACTCCAGCCTCCATGAAATGATGCCATTATGGTTCGCCCATAGAGTCGTTCAATGCCTATTCCTTGCGTATTCAGAGAAATATCGCACATATTCCAACAGACACCAAAGACAAAGAGACAAACGGCCAATGTATAGATAGATGAAGAAAAGCCAATGGCAAACAGAGCCGTGGCATATCCCAACACACTCACTTGTGCCATCACACGGCTACCCAACTTAGAAACCAGATATCCGGCCAAAGGTATAGCAATAAACTTACCTACCGGAATAAAGAAGAGAACAAGTCCCCAATAAAAGGCATCTTCTATTCCTGAAAGACTATGCACGTCTGGAATACGACTGGCCCAACTCGAGAAACAAAGACCTTGTGCCAGGAAAAAGGTCAGAACGGCCCAATGGATACGCTCCTTAGAAGCCACAAATGTAGGATGTGTATTCATTATACTCCTATCTTTCCTAATGATTAATATAAATTACAAAACTAATGAAAGAGCACTAAAAACTCAACATCTCTTCCGTGAATCCACATAAGACTTTAGAGGCTGTTTTCCTAAATCAACTATTTTTGTCTAAATTCGCGGCCTAAATCAGTTGAATATGGATCCAAAGAAATTGTTAGAACGTCAAGACCGCTTGCAAGATGAAGCAAGAAGTATATTAACTAAACTAAGACTACCCGGAAGATTGTCCCTGATTGGCCGTCCTTTACAAGTGGGAAGTTCGGCTTTAGGACTAATGGTCAGACGTGATCTCGACATCACCGTTATCTGTGCAGAACTGGATCTGAAACGTGTAGCGAAACTTTGTTCGGAGCTTATCTGCCTGGAAGGTATTAAGAATCTTCGTTTCCAAAACAGAATAGACCGATCGGAACAGACAACGCCTACTATTACCAATGACCTGCAGATCTCTCTTTCCTATCAGTTGGATAACGAGAGAACTTGGAACATTCAAGTACGCCTGATTGATGAGCCGGAACGACAACTCGATCTGCAACACATCAAATCACTTCCGACTAAGCTGAATCCTCTAAACCGTGAGCTGATTCTTACCATCAAGAATGAATGGTATCAACGTCCGGAGTATGGAACGTCTGTCACGGGTTACCTAATCTGTGATGCCGTACTGAATCAAGGCGTCACTTCTCTCAAGGAGTTTGAACAATGGATGGAAAAGAGGTCCAAAACTTGTTGACGGCATTAAAGCCGAAAACGGAGGCCTTTCCCACTAAACGGCCACCCTTTTACCCATGGGTCTATAGACTATTTCCCCAAAGTCTATAGACTTTTCCCCAAAAGTCCCTACCCTTTTTTCCAAGACTGTTCGAAGACGCACCGCCGAGCTTTTACAGAAACGATGTTACAATGATTTCAATAGCAACAACATTCTATGGCTTCTGAATCAACACTACCGCGGCCGCTGCAATTCCCTCTTGACGTCCGGTAAAGCCCAGCTTCTCTGTAGTTGTGGCCTTGATAGAGATATCTTCTACATCCACAGCCAACACCTCGGCCAACACCTCTTTCATCTTAGGAATATGCGGATTCAGCTTCGGACGTTCTGCCATCACGGTGGCATCAATATTTCCTAACTCATAGCCGGCCTCACGCAACAGCTGCATCGTGCGCTTCAGCAAGATCTTGCTATCGATGTTCTCATACTCTCCGGCCGTATCGGGAAAATGATAACCGATATCACGCATATTGGCGGCTCCCAACAAAGCATCACAAATGGCATGAATCAACACATCGGCATCACTGTGCCCCAACAATCCCATTGTATGATCGATGCGAATGCCACCTAACCACAGATCACGACCTGTCACCAAGGCGTGTACATCATATCCATATCCAACTCTGATCTTCATAATGCATATACATTATATATAATGTGTTTATCGGAACAAATTCTTGATGCCATCCATATCGAATGACAAAGAGAAACGCAAGGTCTGATCCAACGGGTTACTCTGAACGGTACTGATCAGATAGGCTGCATCCAACTGGAACACACTCATACGGAAACCGGCACCCAATGAGAAGTACTGACGGTTACCCTGATTCTGATTCTCATAGTAATAACCACCACGCACAAAGAACTGCTGATTGTAGTTGTATTCCAAACCAATAGAAGCCATAATCTCTTGCAATTCACCCTTGAATCCGTTCGGTGAATCGCCAAAAGACTTGAAGATACCGGAAATCGGAGACATGTTGTTATAATCTTCTACATCCTTCTGATACTTTTCTTCATCCTCGGCAGATGTACCCAATTTTACCGGCACGCTCGGAACCAAGTATTTGCTGAGATCAACATAAACACCCAGCTGATTATAGTCGTCAAACGGATAGAGCAAACCCGTACCCAAGCTCAACTTGGTCGGGATAAATTGGTTGGTTTCGCCACCATTATATGAAACCTTTGTACCTATATTGGAAAGATTAAAACCAAAGCTCCATAAACATTCACGGCTACCCATAATCACATACTTCTCCATGTAACCGGCAATATCGGCGGCAAATGCATTGTCGGGAACCATGTCATAATCTGCTCCACCCATATCGGAACGGATAAAGCGCAAGGCTACGGCCATAGAGAAAGCATCTGATAACTTACGGCTGTAGCTGACATCAACGGCCATTTCATAGGGGTTCAACACCATCATTGCGCCTCCGTCTTCTTGTGTTCCCTGAGTGACTTCACCCATAGAGAAATAACGGACAGAAGCTCCTAATGCCTGCAGATCACTATCTCCCAGTTTATAGTAGCCCGCCAAATTCACCAACGCCACGTCGTTGACCAACTTACGCAACCACGGTGTATAAGAAAGCGACACACCCGCTTTGCTATAAGTAAACGCATATTTCGCCGGATTCCAATATTGGGAATAAACATCTGGCAGAGTTGATACACCATTATCACCCATAGCACCACCACGAGCATCGGGGGCAATGGAAAGAGAGGGAATAGCGGTATTGACCGGTGCAAACTTTTTCTCTTGTGCCAACAGATCCACACCGGGAATCAACCAGCTCAATACTATAATCCACAAGCTTATCTTTAAACCTTTCATGCTAACTATCTTCCTATTATTTAAACACATCAACATTATTAACTCTCATATACTCACTTTTATTGTGCCAGGATAATTAATTTATTTGCTTTCGTCACCTCCTTTGAGTAGTTGGTGCGAATGGCGGCCCGATAAATATAGACTCCTGGACGCAAACGCGTGCCGCCTTGTGTAGTCAGATTCCATGTCACCACATAAGCTTTGAACAGTTCTGACGAACCACTCTCCTCGCCGGTCCACAACAACTTACCGGTCATATCATAGACCATGATCTTCACCTGCATGTTGGATTCCGGACGATTGTGATACAACCGGAACTCAACCTGCTCGCGGGCCGGATTGGGCGTTGCCAACAATTCAATCAAATCGGGCTTCAATCCCTTCACCACTTCAAAGGTAAAGGTAACCGTCGTTGAGTTGTTCTGCACATCCCACACCTTAAACTCCGCCGTGTGCAAACCTACAGCTAATTCCGGTATCGAGAACTGTACCAGACCTTCGCCATCCGTGCCGGACAACGATTCATAATAGCTGTTGAGGTTGTAGCTACGCGACACCTGATTGTCGATCGTAAGCATTATATCGTGTCCGATACCGCTGCCACTCATGTTCACACCGCTCTTATCCCACAGACGAGCCACAAACAGAGGCGTTTCGTTGGTCTGTCCACCCTCTACAAAGGTGGTATCATTCAAGAACAGGGCACGAATCTCCGGACCAATGGTATCCTTCTCGGCCTGTTCATCAGTGCCTCCCACAATAAAGTTCAAGAAAGATCCTTGTGCCTCATTACCGGTGGTATCATCGGCCGCATACAGATTCAACTTACCGAAGTCGTTCGAGTAGGAGATATCTTTCGGCACTGTGAAGGAGAACTTGAACTTACCGGCTCTCACCGAATCAGTACCTGCAAAAAGACGATTGTTATAGGTGGTATATTGGAAGTTCATACCCGTTCGGTTGTTATCCAACGTGGTAACAACATCTCTGCTATCCATTACGGTTGGATTCAACAGACCGGTAAAGTCCGCGGCTAAGCTTCCATCCGAATTCAGCACTTCGCCTTCGACCGTAACCCGCTGCAAGGCCTTCAGGTAAATAGGGTCATTGCCAACCTTCGTTCCATTCACGGCCGTCACCTTCATCCGATATTCGGGATAGGCCAGCTTCATCGCCGGGTCACCAATCAAGATAAAGTTCAGCTTATTGGCATCATAGCCCAAATTGCGCTTGGTAATCTTCATCACCTCGCCCAAGGTCAAACGCCGTCCATCTTTCTTCTCAAAGAGATTGCGCAACAACTCTTTATTGATGCGGAAATTGGGTCCGGGATATACGGCTCGAGTCGTGGTAAACAAAGCCACGCCACCACTGGTCTTATTCAGCAACACATCTTCGCCGGCCGAAGTGTTGGCATCATCAAAGCGGGTAAAGTCACACGTAGCCGTTACCCACAAAGGCAGACATTCATACGAAGCCTGCATAATATCGGTCTGTGTCAACACCTTTTCGTCACTCCACGACTGTGTATTACCATGACCGGTATAATTGATCAGCAACAATCCCTCTTTCAACAGACGCTGTATCTTCGTCTTGACATCGGGATAGGTGGTCGATCCGGAATAATCCTTCTTATAGGCATCAAAGAACACCTTTTCCACCATAAACTCAGGATGATTCTTTTCTATATAATCAGCTTCATAATTAGACTGATACACATGGATAGTATCATAACTGGGACGGTCAGAAGCACTACCATCATCGGCCACAAAAGCCATCTTGTTCTTCCAGGCACCCTTCAGGCTGTTATCCATATAGCGAATCAGCTTATCCACAACCTGTTTCGCCTCTGTCACCGTACGCACCGGGAAACGACCGATACCGATATCCAAGCCATCACGAGCGATATTCACACCCTCAGAATCATCCAACAGACCAAAATAGTCGTCCGTTACATAGGAACTGCTATCCAAAGAGTTTTCGGATTCATAGGTCAGCAACATATTGTCACGAGAGATATTCTTCAGATAGAGTCCACGGTTATCATAGATACCATCACCGAAGAGCAACAGATATTTGGGAGCATCCTTATCAGACGTCTTACGGTCGTAAAACATCTTCATAAACCGACGATAGGCCGTTGCATCCGGTGTACCACTGGAGAACTCATTATAGATACGCACAGGATCAACCACAGCAACAGACAAACCATCCCGTTCACGATGCTCTTGCGCCAATCTCTCCGCTTGTGCGGTAAAAGCCTTTGGAGCAATGATAATCATATCGGTCTGCTCCATACTATGCAAATCTTGTGGCTCTACTTCGCCCATCACCACAGGAGATTGAAAGGTCTGATTGGTCTGCACCAAAGCAAATTCACGAAGCGTTCCGGCCGGTATCACAAAAGAGAGTTCCGAGCCATTCAGTTCAGTCTCTATACGTTTAGGATTGACCGGATCGGTCACATCAAACACCACACTATGAGTATCGGCACCCTCAATCACAAAACGGGAAGAATTGCCAATAGAGGCAATACTACGGAAAAAGGTATAGGCACCATAGGGTTTCAATGTTCTTTGCGCCTGCATACGGATATAATCCAACCGCACATTCTCATGTCCGGTCGTACCATAGAGCACATTCACCTTGAACTTCTCGCTCTTCTCTCCAGACCAATACCCAACCTGTTTAATAACGTTAGCCTTGGTATAGCTATCATTGGCTGAACTGCTGGACATACGAGCCTGTATCACTTGTTGACCGTCCACACTCAGTTTGACCGTTGTTTCACCAGTCTTGGCTTTAGCGATAAACCGCAACGTAGCTTTGCCATCGGCTTGCGTAATTCCCGGCATAGAGAAAGAAAAGTCTTGAGACAGATTTGTCTCAAACGACTCACCATAAAGTTCACGTCCTGAATAATTAACAGAGACCAACTCCTTCTCGTGCAGCAGATAATCATCAAAGCTCTTGACCTGCAAAGTAGCACCTTGCCCTTTGGCTGCCGTCTGCATCTCCTTGGTATCGGTAGCATCCGTTATAAAGTAGCAGCCATAGGTTGCATAGGGATTATTGGTATGTTCAAAGGTGTTGTTACTCCTATTATAGGTCCATTTGATGGGACCACGCGCATAAAACAACAGAAAGCTCTCGCCACGCCACACAGCTGTAGTCGGCACATCATCGATATAAGGCTGAGAGAAATCCTCCTCCAACGGCCAGCCACCGTAACCATGCACCGACACCTTCGATGGATCGGCAAAGCCCATCTTCTTCAACTCGGCATAGGTCAGCTTATAGATACCGGTTTGATCGACCCGCACCTTCACCCATTTGCCCGCAGACATAGCCGACGAGGCCGCATAACGGTTCTCTTCGGCCCTTAGCACAGCCGTTCCCAACAAAAAATGAAGAATGAAGAATGAGAGCCATATTATATGTATTCTCCCAAACTTGTCATACAGCTTGCATAATCCATCCATCATTATAAATATTCCTCTTTTTTATCTTATGATCTCATTTAATATGGAAATCGAGCAACTTCTCATCACCCAAATAGCCCTGCAAATGATCATCGATCTTCACAGGTCCCACGCCACAAGGCGTACCTGTATAAATCAGGTCACCAATCTTCAAGGTAAAGAAGCGACTCACATAGGCCACAATCTGATCGACCGTAAACAACATCTCTTTGGTAAAGCCCGTCTGCACTGTATTTCCATTGATATCCAGATGGAACGTAAGATCCTGCACATTCCCTCCAAAACGCTCCAGCGGCACAAATGTACCAATGACAGCCGAGTTGTCAAAAGCCTTACTCAGCTCCCAAGGTAAACCCTTCTCGCGCAACTTACTCTGCAAATCACGGGCTGTAAAGTCTATACCCACGGTCACTTCACTATAGTAGCGATGAGCAAAACGCTCTGCTATATTCTTACCCAACCGGTCAATCTTCACCACAAGCTCTGTTTCGTAATGAACATTTGACGAGAAATCGGGAATAAAAAAGGGCTTTCCATCCTTCAACAACGAAGAGTCGGACTTCATAAAGATGGTCGGCTCTGTTAATGTTAACGTATGATGCAGCTCTTTATTGTGGGCCGCATAATTCATTCCTACGGCAATAATTTTCATATCAGTGATTTATTGAATTCAAACGATTAAACATAACTGCCAGATGAGCATACATAGAGGTGTTCTGCACAACGATATGCTCCGGCACACGAATACGGAAAGGAGTAAAATTCCACAAGGCACGGATACCGCCTTCGATAATCGAATCGGTCACCTCTTGTGCCTTATCGACAGGGACCGTTATGATACCGATAGTGGCACCATATTCTTTCTGTTTTTCCAGGAAATCACGCAAATGATAGACAGGAATACCATTGATGCTTGTGCCGGCCAGCTCTTCACGCACGTCGAAGCCTGCCACCACATTCAAGCCATACTGACTCAAGCCGGAGTCGTGCAGCAAAGCAGCTCCCAAACTTCCCACACCAAACAGAAAAGCCTTATGCTGGACCCTGAATCCCAAAAAATCTTCCAACACATCCACCAACGCTGCGATATCATATCCCACGCGAGTTTTTCCTGTAATATTCACAAAAGACAGGTCTTTCGCAACCTGACTGGGATCAACATTGATCTCTTTCGCTATCAGCGTCGATGAGACAGAGGTTTCCCCCTTATCTTTCAACAACTTCAAAAATGCAAGATACCAAGGCAACCGACGAAGGGTCGGCTCCGGCACTTTCCATTCTTGTTTCATTTCATCGCTTGCCATTCTTTGCGTATTCTTTTAAAGATACAAAAATACAACTTATTTTAGAAGCAATTTCAATTTTTCGGTATATTTATTCCTACAGATCTCTTTCCATAGCACCTAAGGGTTAGTGGTTGAAAGCAAAATTAGAAATGAGGTATGAACTATTTCTTCAATTCGATACCTGATTCTCGTCCGCTCACGACATTGCCCAATTTGATCTTGCGCTTTTGATTAGACCGGAACGTATAGCGCAGCAAAACCCATGGACGGAAGCCTTGGTCTTTAAATGTTCGATGTGTATATGAATTATAACGGCTTCCGTTCGTCCATTCCTCAGTCACCTTGGGTTGATGCAAATATTGAAGAGCAAGGGCGACATAGAACCCTTTGAAAAATGTATAGTTGACCTGTATCTGTGAATAATCAAACATACGGCTCTTTATGGTAGAAATGGCTGTATAGGTTCGATTGATATAATTGACATCTCCTCCTACATACCATTTTTTATAGTTGACAGTAAAGCCTCCTCCACAACCAAAATAGGGACGAGGTTTTTGTCCATCGAAATAGTCAATCTTATGGTCTGCATAAACATAAACAGACCCCACATTCCCCAAACGGTAACTCACGGAACCTCCTAGCGACAAATGACGAAAACGACCTTGATTACGAAACGTATTAATAAATATATCGTTCTTGCTATAACCAAACGGCTCAATCACATCCGTATGATGTTCATACTTAACATCTGGAGAGATCGTTATCTTTTTATAATTGAACATATAAGACAATTCTGCTCGATGGATTTGCTGTGGAGTCAACCCTGGATTTCCAACAGAAACAACCAATGAATCCGTGGATGTATTATAGGGATTCAACTGTCCTACAGAGGGTGCTGCATTAGTCAATGTATAATTCACCCTCAATGAATTATTATCATTAAAAGAGTAAGTTCCGCTAAGCGATGTTCTTGGTCGTATGTAGCTGGCCGACTTACCTCCGGCTTTCAACCAAAATGCTTCGAGTCCGGCAGAAAGCATATAACGCAAGTTTTGTATCTTCCCAGAATAACCAACATACAAGTATTGACTCCACTCGCGATGATGAAAGAGCGGATCCAAATCAGTAGTTTCATCAATCTTATCGTTTACAAAGCGAATTTCATTTCCTACGTTAAAACTGCTACCTGAACTTAAATCCAACGAATAATCTAAATTTAAAGATGCAGAAGATCGATGATTGTCATAATCAAATAGGTTACTATATATATAATTAGGATAGGCTTCTAAGCGTTTGCCTGCATTTAAATTCCAATTACCATTATAAGCTAAGGTCGTTTCAAATAAGCTATTATTAGGGAATGTATGTCGGTGATACACACTGCTGGTTAAAATATTAGACTTGTCTTTACTAAAGGCATCATAGGTAAATGAGGATTGTTGATCAGTTTCAAAAAAACCATTACCCCATGAATCAGTATCACTTTTACGATTTGTTGTATAAACATGAAAAGCCATATAATCATTTTTACTGACTTTCCATTTTAGCAACAGCTCTCCCAAATAAGAGTGTCCGTTGACTCGACTATTGCTAAAGCTCTTCTTAAAATAGGTTTCACCTTGTTGCCAACCTGTTAATTCGGTGTCGTTATTATGAACGTATTCGGCAGAGCCACGTCCAAAAAGTGAAACGTAACTGTTTCCTACCTCAAAATAAACAACACCCATACCTTTACACCAAGGAATCTCGTGACGTGTTGCGACCTCGAAAAACTGATACGGATTTCGTTTTTCTTTCAATTTAACATTAAGGATATGACGAACACCTGTACGCAAATAACGAGCATTTATCACATCGATAATTTCTACTGATTCAATATTTTGAGGATCAATAGGAGTTATTCCTGTGTTAACTGATATTCCATTGATCAACACCAAAGGACGACTTCCATCAGTCATTTTAACCTCTCTGTTTACCTCATTTACTACCAAGCGAGGAATCTCACTTAATGCACGATAAGGATCGCCGCTCTCTTTCCCTTTTTGAGATAATTTGTAGATATATCCCGTTGCCGTTCGCTTTACATATTCACTAACGTCTGCATAAACTTCCACATTTTCGAGATTGGCTTTCAACTCAGGAAGAAGGCTAAAAGTATAGTTTTGATTGCTTTTAACTTCACGCTGATCTTCAAAAGCTGTATAACCCGGATAGATGATTTGCATTTCATAGATTCCACGCTCTACCTTTCTTATAGAAAATTTACCATCCTTATCTGTCAAAGACACTGCATAAATAGAATCATGATGAGATAAAAGCACTTGTGCTCCTGACAAACCTGACTGCTTCTCATCAGTGACCGTTCCTGAAAAAGTATACTGTCCCCATAGAACAGTATGTACCAAACATATAAATAATGTGATCAATAAGGGCCGTTGCATAATAGCACTCCTTTCTATTATAATTGGTTACTCAATTCATTTTTAAGAAGATGGTATTTAAATGAATACATCATATATTCTTTATTGTCCATATTCATGGCATCAAACGTACATAGTTTTTCTCCCTTATGGGATAGAAGTTGCTTATTACAGGGACCCAAACAGACTGGAAACCACTTGCATTGTTTACAATCCAAAGGTAGTAAATCTTCAAACCAGCTATGGATTTTTTCTTCATACCACGAAATTTTCCCTGTGGAAAAGTCCAACTTACCTAAAGAGTTTGCATCATTAAAACGACTAATCGTAGAGCATTTAAACACTTTCCCATCATAATTAAATAGAACTTCTCGTTGCCTACATGCATAACATACAGATCCCTTAGGCATAATGTAATAGTCCAATAAAAAGTGCTTATCAAAAGCTTTTTGAATTGCATCCTGTAATAAATTCTTATCAACTACCTGTCTATCAACTTGCCAAACTTTTTTCAAAATGATATAACAATGATGACGATCTAAAAAATCTATGTCTGATAATATTTGATCAATCTTACCCAAAGTTCGATTATCAAAATTGATACGTACAGCTAACAATCTATAAGGAATGACTTGATCAATCATAGTGAGTATATCAATAACTTTTTGATAAGTATCTATCGAGGGATTCTTCCGATCATATTTTACCTTATTATGAATACACCTATCGCCATCTAAAGTAATCTGGAAATGACATCTGAATTGCTTCAAGTATTCAATTTGTTGTTTGGTTATCAGCACCGCATTAGTAGTAAAATCTGCGATTAATTGAATCCTATTTTCTTCACAAAATCTCTTAGCATAATTCAATAATAATTTTATGGATCCAAAATCCATAAAGGGTTCACCACCAAAAAAAGAAAGTTTTAATAATTCAAATTTAGAAGAGTTATATTCCCACTCTATATTTCTTTGTATTGCTTGAATAGCTTTAGATGACAATTTACTACCTGCTATTTTATTTTCATAACAATACCAACAATTCAAATTGCAATCTAATGTTGTATTAACCATTACGTGATAATATGACTGATCCGTTTGCATAACATGTATCTGGTTCATTATCACTTTTAATTCATCATAATCATCTTCAACTAAGAAAAGGCCATCCTTCAAAATTTCATAAAAACCAATATCATTTTTTCGTAAGACCTCAAAATTTCCCTTTTCCATATAGTCATGCTTAGTTTGATCCAGAAACAAAAATTGATTACTGAATGAATTGTAATAAAGGAATACATTCGGAGATAATTGTTCTTTCAAAATATATCTATTTTGTCTCATGATTTTTTATAATTTGTATCCAAAAACGGACGAATTAAAAAATTTAATCAAATAGTCTTTTCAAAAAGGGGACAATCGTATTCTTTGACATCGTTGAAATCAGTCTCGGCGAACAGGCCATGTAAGTTAGTTTTGTCCGTTACAGAGACACATAAAACCTGAAGAACTTCATAAATTGAGCGTTTCAATTACGTATCATGTAAGACAATAGCCACGAAACAGTAAGTGATGATTGCCACACTGATTTGAATGCGGACAGCGTTTTCCGTTGTACTACAGAATCTCTTTATTTTAAGGTGTAGCTTTAGCTATTTAAAGAACAGCTCAACCAACCATCTTTTCTTATAGAGACTGGCAATATCCAATACAGAAATATGTGTTGCATTCGTCAGGTAAGTAAACTCACGATCATCCGCTTTTTCGTAGTAACGAATGAGTTGATTGCTTAATGCAGCGATTACCATCATACTTGCGAACAAAGTTGTTAAACTGACTTCTATTCAGAAAAGCGGTAAGCTGAGCAAATACGTATATATCTTAGTTCATAAGCAGCCTTCAATTTGATCGCTAAGCTACGAATTCAAATCCATTTCATTTTAAAGCAATACTTAAAAGACTGAATTTCAATAATTTAAAAGTCCGATTAGCCAATCTTTATTGGACAATAGTGTTTTTATTTAAAAATAAAGATATGGAATCCTAATCCACATAAAGAAAAGAATCCCAATTCATTTAAATTCAATTATCTGCACCACAAAGGCCTGTGCTATTATTAATTCCATCACAACGGCCTCCAGAATTATTAGGCCCATTACAACGTCCTCCAGAATTATTAGAGCCTTCACAAATTCCATCTGCGTTATTAGAAGGAACAGATCCTACACCAACTCCTCCTTTTAATAACACCAATTCATCGTTGTCTAGTTTTTCCATCACATCCGATGGTAAATCCATAAATCTGTCCATAATAGATATAGTTTCAAGTTTACAAATCCCGGCTTAAAAACGTGCCGGCTCACGCTTTATGGCTATAATACACTTTTAGATCTATTGTAAAGTATAAGATTTCAAACTACCCGACTCAACTCAATGGCAATATATGTAAAAAAAAAACAATCCACAAAATAAAAACACTTTTTTTGCAAAATCCTCGCTAATACCAATAGTCAAAGCAAAAAACAATCTTGTGCTGATAAAAACACCCTCATCCTAATGATAACAGAAGTTTCTTGAATAATAATCGAGTAGGAGGTAAATACTAATCATAGGTGTTTTTCTCCTACTTTCATATTTACCGACCTCTCACACCACCGTACGTGCGGTTCCGCATACGGAAGTTCCTATTTTGGGTGCCATTCTCGATACGACTCCATTAAGGTTGCATACCCTGCTAAACGTAGTTTATTGTTACCTATCGCCATCGCTAAAATAGGGCTGTTAGCTATACGCCAATACCCCTTGCGAGTATAACCCCATTCGTATGCCAAGTTTTTGTTATACCGCATCTGATAAGGTTTACCACTTTTGTCTTGGCATTCTTCCAAGCCTTCCATATGCACATGCGTATTTCTCCGCCTTAACCATTCATCTGTATCAAGAAGAAGACGCTTCATATCGGCAAGGTGATAGTACCTTACCCACCCTCGTATGTACTCCTTCAGTTTCTGCTTCCTTTTGGCATATCCCCTTCCGTTGCTACGACTTGTCCGTTCTTTGAGTCTTGATTTCATCTTGGCTTTGGATTTCGGATGTACCGTGAGTTGGCATTCACCTTTCCTTACGTAGAAAGAGTAGCCGAGGTATTTCACTCCACGCACATACGATACTATGATCTTTTCTTTATTGACCTTTATTCTCTATAAAGGTAGTTATAGACTCTTTGACACGTCGTGCTGCCCTCTTGGACTTGCATATCATCGAGTCAACAGCGTAGCGAACAAAAGCTATGTTTCAATTACTATCGCTTAATTATTAGGTTCTGCCCTTCGTGCAGCGTTATCGATTACTGTACTACTATGACATCTGCTGACTTCTCACGGCAAACTTTACTCCATGATTTTCGTAAACGCAACTATTCCTTATGTCCGTGAGACCTCCTCGGATAAGGGCATTATCTTTCCATCTTATACCTACTTCATTTACATCAATCGTTCCGAATAGCGATAGGATTTGATTTGTTTCGCAATCTCATCCACGATCATATACCTTGTATGAAGTTTCTGTTCGTTAGGCCAGATGTTTGTCGCCGACTTCTTTCAGATTCCACCTCGCGATGGACACCCTTGCCATTGACTAAGTGATTCCCGCTATCAGGGCTCACTAGGGACTTGCACCCATTAGATAATATGCTTGCCGAGCATACACGAAAAAGGGCTGTATCAAAATGCTTATTTTGATCCAGCCCTTTAGGGTATATCAGAATTTATAAAACATAAATTGCCAAAAGTTAGCCTGACAGAAATTTACAGATGTAATGATCCAGTCAAGTACTGACAATAATACAACATTTCATAATTTTGATACCCACTTTTTATATAGATCATTGTATCAAATACGTTCCAAAGTCGTCGTAATGAACTTCCACACCTTCTGAACAGAAGAGATGCTTACTCGTTCATCCGGCGAGTGAGGATGCTGCAAATCCGGTCCGATAGAAATCATATCCATTGAAGGATAAGCACCCTGCATGATACCGCATTCCAAACCGGCATGCATAACCTTAACAGACGGAGTCTTGCCAAACAACTCTTCATAAGTACTCTTCATCAAGTTCAGGATTGGAGAGTTGATATTGGGCTGCCATCCATTATAAGGACCCGATTCTTCTACCTTACAACCAGCCAAAGAGAAGATACTTTCAAGGCTTGAGCTGACTGCAGCCTTGCGAGATTCAGAAGAGCTACGAATCAAGACCTTGATCTGGATATGTTCGTCTGTCGTCTTTACGATAGCCAAGTTAGAAGAAGATTCCACTGTGCCCGGGAAGTCGTGCAACATGCTAATAACACCATTCTGACACCCTTCAATAGCATTGATCAGGTCGTCTTGAATCTCTTCAGGAAGCAATGTTGTTGGCAAATCAACACGTTCGGCCGTAAAGTTGATTACATCTTCGATGCCGGCATATTCAGTACGATATATATCCTGATAATCAGAAACCAGTTCCCACAAAGCCTCAGCATTGTCGCCCGGAATTGTGATGATTGCCACAGCTTCGCGCGGAATAGCATTACGCATATTACCACCTTCTACAAAAGAAAGACGTGCGCCATAATCACATACAGCCTCTTTCAAGAAGCGGAACATCAGCTTGTTGGCATTAGCACGACCCAAATGGATATCCACGCCAGAGTGTCCACCCTTCAAACCGTCCAATTTAATCTTCACAGCCACATCACCTTCAGGGATACAAGTATCTTCCTTAAACTGCAAAGAGATATTCAAGTCAACGCCACCGGCACAACCTACAAACAGTTCGCCCTCTTCTTCAGAGTCACAGTTCAACAAGATATCACCTTTCAAGAAGTTCGGCTTCAAACCAAATGCACCGTCCATAGCCTGCTCTTCATCAATAGTGAACAGCGCCTCAACCGGACCATGCTTCAAGTTTGTATCAGCCAAAACAGCCATAGCCAAAGCTGCACCGATACCATTATCAGCACCCAAAGTGGTTCCACGGGCTTTCACCCAATCACCATCCACATAAGCATCAATCGGATCCGTCAAGAAGTCGTGCTTCACATCAGCGTTCTTCTGAGGAACCATATCCAAGTGAGCCTGCAAGGTGACAGTTTTACGTCCTTCCATTCCAGGGGTAGCCGGTTTACGGATCAACACATTTCCTACTTCGTCCCGCTGGGTTTCCAATCCCAATTCTTTGCCAAAAGACTCGACAAAACGGGTAACTGCCTCCATATGTCCAGTAGGACGAGGAATTTGCGTAAGACTATAAAAATAGCCCCATACATGCTTTGGAGATAGATCTCTTAATTCTGCTGACATACAAAACTACATTAAATGAATTGACAATTATACATTGACAATTAGGTTGTTAATAATAATAATATTTATTTAAGTAATTTCCTTATCCCAACCCACAAACCTCAGGCCACTGCCTGATCACGGTTTGTAAAGGGCAAAGCAACGATGCCAAACAATCCGCATAAGCCAGTCCATACAGTCTGTACGGTATGAACCACCAAGGCAAAAGCGGCAGCATCATTCTCGTTCACGCCAAAGCAGACCAATGTGGCAATTACCATGAAATGCCAAGGTCCGATACCTCCTTGAACCGGCACCGCCACTCCGATACTACTCATCGTGAAGGCGATCAGTCCAACTGATATACCCAAGTCGCGGGTAAAATCAAAGGCGTAGAAGGTAATATAGAAATAACAGAAGTAACCGGCCCAAATCATTAAGGTTTCCAATAAGAAAAGCCCTTTCCGATCCATCAGCCACACGCTCTTCATGCCAGCCCAGACATTACGCAACATCCCTTTAGCTTTTTGAACCAGCGTAAAGTTACTCATATATCTAAATATAAACCAAATTCCAGCGATAAAAATAATGCCTACGGCATAAATCCACATAGAATTTAACATAGAGCGGAAGCCGTTGAGCAAAGCAGGGTTCTTGGCAAAGAAGCTGATAAAGAAGTCAAAGTTGAAAATAAAGATCATTAATGTGATCATTCCCACCATGATAGTATCACTCACACGGTCTATCAGCAGAGTGCCCAACAACTTTGTGAACGAGATTTTGTCATACTTGGCCACCATACCGCAACGCCACACTTCTCCCACACGAGGCAACACCAGGTTGACGGCATAATTGCCCAACACAGCATTCACCGCATTGCTAATCTTGAAGCGCTCTCCCAACGAACTGATCAACAAGCCCCAGCGCAAACCACGCACCACATTGGCACCTAAACCAAACAACAGAGAAAACAGAATAATATCATAGCGCACGCCTTCTTTTACCACACGCCAAATTTCTGTGATATCCATTTCCCGATATAAAAACCAGAGTAGCAAACAGCCGAAAACAAGAGGAAGAATAATCTTTAATGTCGTACGTAGAATGTTCTTAAAATCCATTATATGCAGGATACTTTAAATTATTTATTGTACTTTTGCGCAATTGAACATCTGCAATTCAATGCAGTGGCAAAGATAAACATAATATTTTAATACAAACACATTACACCGAAAAGTGGATGAGATTAGTTAAACCCAAAAAATCGTTAGGACAACATTTTCTGAAGGATCTGCATATTGCTCAACGCATTGCTGAGACATTGGATGCTTATAAAGACTTACCTGTCTTGGAAATAGGGCCGGGCATGGGTGTGCTTACCCAATTTCTGTTGGAAGCCAAACACGACTTGACCGTGGTTGAGCTGGACATGGAGTCGGTTGATTACCTGGAACAGAACTTCCCCGAATTGGAGGGACGCATTCTGGCAGAAGATTTCTTGAAGCTGGATCTGAGTAAACAGTTTTCATCTCCCTTCTGCGTCATTGGTAATTATCCCTACAACATCTCCAGTCAGATCTTCTTCAAGGTGCTCGACTATAAAGACCAGATCCCATGCTGCTCTGGCATGATTCAAAAAGAGGTAGCTGAACGTTTAGCCTCCAAGCCTGGCAAAAAGGCCTACGGCATCCTCAGCGTATTACTACAAGCCTGGTATGATGTGGAATATCTGTTCACGGTGAGTGAGACCGTATTCGATCCGCCTCCAAAGGTGAAGAGTGCCGTCATCCGCATGACAAGAAACTCTCGTACATCATTGGGATGTGACGAATCTCTGTTCAAGACGGTTGTCAAGACATCCTTCAACCAACGAAGAAAGACCCTGCGTAACTCGATGAAGCCTCTGCTTGGCAAAGACTTCCCCGACTATGCATTGCCTATCTTCGATAAGCGTCCCGAGCAGTTGTCGGTTGAACAGTTTGTAGAGCTGACGTTGATCTCAGCCAACTTTTTAAAGAACAATTCCGATTTGACATTACAAGAAACATGACATTTGACACCGCAAGAAACATGACAAGAGTAAAGCAAACCAGACAATCCAATCCTATTGGTTGGATGATCTTTTTGTTCTTGCTATTACTTCTTCCCAACCTGGCCACACTCCTGTTCTGCACAGAGTTCACCCTCTTCAAGCGTTTGGCTGCACTCTGCTTTGCTATTATTATCTGGATGCTTCCGGCCATGTTTCTAAGAGCAAAAAGCTATTTTCTTCTTATGAGCCTCTTTATGCTGCCGGCTCCGGTTGAGATTGGCTGCGCTTATATCAAGAAAATACCACTCAATGAAGGACTTATCTCCTCCATTGTCTGTACGCATGCAAGTGAAGCGATTGAACTAACCTCTCAGTTCTTTGGTTTCATCCCCTTCATTCTCTTAGTATGGGCTGTCTATTATTATATCGTCTGGAAAAAGATTTCCAACGTACCAATATTTCCCGTGCGGTATCGAAAGATAGGGATTCTTATCTTCCTGCTGTTCAATGTCGGTCTTTGGGGCAGTATGTATTACATCACAAGCATGCACAGACCCGACAGGTGGGGAGCGATCAATGCTACCAACGACAACTTTTGGAAAAAATATCAGATTGTCTATCCTTGCAACATTGTCTATTCGAGCTATCAGATAGAGAGCAAACGAAGACTGATCAACCGGATGCACAAAGAGTTACATACCTTCCACTTTAATGCTCACCGGGAACAGTCGGTTGCTGAACCGGAGGTCTATGTATTGATCATTGGTGAATCGGCTCGTTACGACCACTTTGGCATCAACGGATATGAACGGCAGACAACACCGTTACTGAGTCAGACGCCCAATCTGCTCTCCTATTCCGATGTATATGCTACGGCCAATCTGACGGAATATGCCATTCCTCTGCTGCTGTCACGTGCCACTCCGCACACCATCGACCGCCAATATAAAGAGAAGGCCTTGCCCGATTTATTCAAAGAAGCCGGCTTCAGCACCTATTGGATTGCCAACCAAGGTAGCACTTATCCGTTTGTACAGCGTATTGTCAAGGAAACGGATGGCCACTATTTCCTGGCCACTCTGCCCAACTCTTCCGGTGGACAGGACGATCAGCTATTGCCTTATCTTGACGAGTTCTTGGATAAAGACGATCCCAAACAGTTCATCGTTATCCACACTTACGGCAGTCATTTCCAGTTTGATATGCGCTACCCGGAATCATTCACCCGATTCAAGCCTCATCTAAGTAAAGAGATGATGCTCGACGGCAGCGCTAAGTGTAAAGAACGGCTTATCAACAGCTATGACAATACCATTCTATTTACCGATTATTTCATCAGTCAGGTTATCCAACGGTTGCAACAGAAAAACAAGACCAGCTTGCTGATCTATGTTTCTGACCATGCCGAAAGTCTGTATGACCCGCCAACACATAGAGTGTTGCATGGAAATACAAGACCTGAAACTGTAGAGATACATATTCCGCTGCTTTTATGGTATTCCGACAGTTATCAAGAACATTTCCCTGAGAAAGTTTGTTCTTTGAAACAAAACATTGACAAACGACTCAGTTCAACAAATTTATTTGATACTTTTACAGACATAGCAGGCATACGTTATCCGAACGAATCATTGGAACAGAGTTTTGCTTCTCCTCTTTTCAAAGAGGATAGTTTGCGGTACCTATTAACTCCTGAACAACAGGTCATTTCAAAAAGATAGACAACATGATTGAACTTAAGAAAGAATACATCGATAACCTAAAAGAAATTATCTCTCAGAAGGATGAAGCCAAGGCACGAAACCTTCTGCAAGATCTGTATCCGGCCGATATTGCCGAGCTCTATCAAGACCTGAACCTGCAAGAGGCAATTTATCTCTATCTGTTGATGGATGGTGATAAAGCGGCAGATGTGTTGATGGAACTGGACGAAGAAGATCGTCACAAGCTGTTGAAAGAGCTTCCCAACGAGTTGATCGCCAAACGATTCGTCGACAACATGGAAACCGACGATGCGGTAGATTTGATGCGTGAGTTGGACGAAGACACACAGGAAGAGATCTTGTCGCATATCGAAGACGTAGAGCAGGCAGGCGATATTGTTGACCTGTTGAAGTATGACGAAGATACGGCCGGTGGTTTGATGGGTACTGAAATGATCGTGGTCAACGAGAATTGGAGTATGCCCAAGTGTATCGACGAAATGCGCAAGCAGGCCGAAGACATGGATGAGATCTACTATGTCTATGTGATTGATGATGACGAACGCTTAAAGGGAGTGTTACCACTACAAAAGCTTATCACCAACCCTTCTGTATCTAAGATCAAGCACGTCATGAAGAAAGAGCCTATCTCTGTACGTGATAGCGACAGCATCGAAGAAGTTGCCGAAACCATTGAGAAGTATGACTTGGTAGCTCTGCCTGTTATCGACAGCATTGGACGTCTGGTCGGACGCATCACCATCGACGACGTTATGGATGAGGTTCGCGAACAGCACGAACGTGACTATCAGTTGGCATCCGGTATCTCGCAGGATGTGGAAACATCAGATAATGTATTCACACAGACAGCAGCTCGTCTGCCCTGGTTGCTGATTGGTATGTTGGGCGGATTGGGAAACTCAGTCATACTGGGAGGATTCGAAGGTAGCCTTGCGGCTAATCCCAAGATGGCTCTCTTTATTCCCCTAATTGGTGGAACCGGCGGTAATGTGGGTATTCAGTCATCCGCTATCATTGTACAAGGTTTGGCCAACAACACCTTGAAAGAGGGAAATATCTTACCTCAGATCTTAAAAGAGTCTATCGTATCTCTCATCAATGCCAGCATCATCAGTTTGGTGGTATTTGCCTACAACTTCTTTATGCTCGGAGATCGTGGCATTACCGCCTCTGTCTCTCTGAGTCTGTTTGCTGTCGTGATGTTTGCCAGTATCTTTGGCACTATCGTTCCAATGACATTAGAGCGCATGAAGATAGACCCGGCTTTAGCAACCGGTCCCTTTATCACCATCACCAACGATATTATTGGCATGATGATCTACATGTTCATTGCATCTGCTTTAACCTAAAGCAAGGATGATAAGAAATCATAAATAAATATGTTCTGTAACATATTTATTAGAAACAACCATTACCTTTGCAGCATCAATAAAAAAGTAGGGAAACATGATTACAGAAGCTTTTTACATCCTCTTCTTCTTTTTCACGGGAGAGTTTATCAGCAGCTTAATCAACGATTTCATTCCGGGAAACGTTATTGGAATGATTTTACTCTTTTTGGCCTTGGTCTTTAAACTTGTCAAGCCAATCAAGGTAAAACGTATATCAACTGTTTTGACACAGAATATGGGACTCTTCTTCATCCCTGCCGGCGTAGGCTTGATGAATGCACTGGGCGTCATCTCCCAATATTGGGCAGTAATCCTGACGGCCTCTGTTGTCAGCACCATTTTGGTCATCATCTGTGTCGCATTGATTCAACAGACATTGGAAAAAGATAAAGAATAATACAAATGGAGAATCTGATTCACTCTGAGCTGTTTGCACTCACATTGATTATTGGCACCTATTGCCTGGCATCCAAACTGTATAAGAAGACACAGATTTGCCTGCTTCATCCACTTATCACTACTATTTTTATCATCATCCTTACCTTAAAGGCCTTGGGCATCGACTATGAGACATTTAAGGAAGACAGCCATCTGATCCACTTCTTGCTGGGTCCATCAGTAGTTGCCTTAGGCTATGTATTGTATGAACAAATCCAATACTTAAAGGGCAATGTGGTCTCTATTCTTACTTCGGTCTTTGTCGGTGCGATTGTAGGTATTGTCAGCGTGATTATCATCGGCAAAATGATGGGTGCAGACGAGGCATTGATCGCAACTCTGCAACCCAAATCGGTAACAACTCCTATTGCCATGGGCATTGCCGAGAAAGCGGGCGGCATTCCCTCTCTGACGGCAGTCATCGTGGTAGCAGTAGGCATCTTTGGCAGCATCATTGGTCCGGCTATCTTAAACATGTTGGGAATCCGCAGCCACATTGCTAAAGGATTAGCCTTAGGAGCCTCTTCTCATGGTGTTGGCACAGCTGCAGCCATTCAGATTGGCGCAATCGAAGGCGCTCTAAGCGGCTTGGCTATCGGTTTAATGGGCATTATGACGGCCATTTTAGTTCCTGCTATTCAATGGATTTTAGCTTTGTAGAAAAGAGAGCGTATGCCTAAATAGCTGTTTTGATGCAGCCATAAAAGGTGCGTCAGGATTAGCTGTTTACAATTATGACATACCGACAAGACATAACGAAAACTTCGCTCCCGCTTTTGGCAATAAAGTATAGGATTATTATTTTCTACGGTTAAGAAAAATGATACGAAAACCATGCCAAAGAGTAGAGATTACAGAATAAAAGAAGAGAATATATTGTTACTTTCGGTGGAAAGCTGTACTTTTGCTCTCGCAATCAACACGAAACAATATATATAAACATAAAAAAGATAAATATGATCAATTCACAGGACATTAAGAAAGGAACATGTATCCGCTTAGACGGTAAACTGTATTTCTGCGTGGATTTTCTTCATGTAAAGCCAGGTAAAGGTAATACAATCATGCGTACAAAATTAAAAGATGTTGTCAATGGCGGTATCTTGGAACGTCGTTTCAACATCGATGAAAAATTGGAAGATGTACGCGTAGAACGTCGTCCTTATCAGTTCTCTTATAGCGAAGGTGAACATTTCCACTTCTTGAACCAGGAAACCTGGGAAGATGTTATCATCGAGAAAGAACTTATCAACGGTGTAGCATTCATGAAAGAAGGTCAGATTGTTGACGTTGTTTCTGATGCTTCTACAGAAACAGTTCTTTATGCAGATATGCCTGTTAAGGTACAGTTGGCTGTAACTTACACAGAACCGGGCATTAAGGGTGATACTGCAACTAACACATTGAAACCTGCAACTGTTGAAACCGGTGCAGAAGTGCGTGTTCCGTTGTTCATCAATGAAGGCGAAATCATCGAAGTGAATACAACTGACGGCTCATACGTTGGTCGAATCCGCCAATAATCCGATCTATACGGATTACGAACGAGTATAAACCTTATACAATAAGAGGAACTGTATCGGAACAAAACCGGAACAGTTCCTTTTTTATACCATCACACATAAGCACCTGACTATGAAACTAAAAGAATGGGCCGAAGAGGACAGGCCACGCGAAAAAGCCCTCCAGCATGGAATATCTTCCCTGAGTAATGCCGAGCTTCTTGCTATCTTGATTGGATCAGGTAACACTCAAGAGAGTGCTGTACAACTTTCACAACGCATCCTCAACAGCATGAAGCAAAATCTGAACGCCTTAGGAAAATGCAGTATCAAAGAATTGTGTCACAACTTCAAAGGTATTGGGACAGCCAAGGCCGTGACCATTGCAGCCGCCTTGGAACTGGGAAAACGCCGTAAAGAGAGTGAACCGGCCCAACATCCCTCTATTCAATCGAGCTACGACTCATGGCAACTCTTCTATGCCGATCTATGCGACCTGCCACACGAAGAGCTGTGGGTTGCCTTTATCAACCGGGCGGGCAAACTCATTACCAAACAAAAGATCAGTCAAGGCGGTATAAGCGGAACCAATGTTGACTTGCGACTGGTGCTGAAAGCAGCCATACAAGCACTCGCATCAGGACTCATCATCTGCCATAATCATCCATCAGGTAACCTGCGGCCCAGTCAAGAAGACGATCGGCTAACTCTACGCCTCAAAGAGGCGGCAAAGATGGTCGATATCAGTCTGCTCGACCATATCATTGTGGCAGAAAACAGGTATTACAGCTATGCCGACGAGGAAAAATTGTAAACTTCTAAGATATTAATGTATATTTGTACCATTAAGTACGAATAGCAAATGAATAACGAATTTCTCCAAACAGAAGAGGCGATTGTCGCCATGCTGAGAACCATCTATGACCCCGAAATCCCTGTCAACATCTATGACTTAGGATTAATCTACAAAGTGGAAGTAGATGATAATAAGAATGTACGTATCGACATGACACTGACAGCCCCGAACTGTCCGGCTGCCGATTTCATCCTCGAAGATGTACGCATGAAGGTTGAATCTATCAAGGATGTAAACAATGTCGAGATCAATCTGGTGTTTGAGCCGGAATGGGACAAAGACATGATGAGCGAAGAGGCAAAGTTAGAATTGGGATTCCTCTAATAGAAAGATAAGAGAACAGACATAGCAACATGGAGACAACCGGCAAGAAGATATACTTTGCATCAGACGCCCATTTAGGAGCTCGGTTTCATCAAGATCCATTAGAGATAGAAAAGAGGCTGGTCCGCTGGCTCGACTCTATCAAAGACGAAGCCGCTGCCATCTGGTTCCTAGGTGATATGTTCGACTATTGGTATGAATATAAATATGTCGTGCCCAAAGGACATGTACGCTTCTTGGGTAAACTGGCCGAATTGTCCGACCGAGGCATTGAGATTCACTTCTTCATCGGTAACCATGATATCTGGATGTTCGACTATCTGCCGACCGAAATCGGTGCTGTGATTCATCGCGAACCACTGACCATCGACCTGCTGGGTAAACGCTTCTTCTTGGCGCATGGTGACGAAGTGGATAACCACAGCTTGGCCTTCCGCTTCATCCGTTCTATCTTTCGCAACCGCTTCTGTCAATGGCTATATGCCGGTATTCATCCTCGCTGGAGCTTCGGCTTTGCCTTAGGCTGGTCGCTCAGCAGCCGTAAGAAAGGACTCAAGAAGAAGAACGAAGAAGACGACGAGAGAGAATACCAAGGTGAAGGCAAAGAATACTTAGTAGCCTTTGCCAAAGAATATCTGAAGAGTCACCCTGACATCAACTTCTTCCTATTTGGTCACCGCCACATTATGCTCGACCTGATGCTGAGCCGCTCTGCCCGCGTAGTAATTGCAGGAGATTGGATGCGTCACTTCTCCTACGTTGTATGGGATGGTGAATGCCTCTTCTTAGATCAGTTCGAAGCAGAATAACAGCCTCATCAGTGTACAATAGCGACCTCTTTGAAAGCATATGGATGCAATGAGCCATCGTGTCGCTCCAACACCAGATGACCAGACGGCTCAATATGGTGAATGCGAGCTTTAAACTCTCCTTTCTCATCCCGATAGAGATAGAATCCTTCTCGCCGGTAGAGTGCTTCATCATAAGCCCGGCGAATCTCATCCTGCTTCTCCTGCAACAACATCAGATAGTAGTCATAGAAACGAGTAAGGAAACGGTCCAACACTTCATCCAGATCATATTGCTGTTGCGTAATCTGTGTCAACGATACCGGATTGGGAGCATCACTACGGAACAGCTCCTGATTGATATTCAGTCCAATGCCGATGATTGAGTCATAGATGGTACGACCGGCTAGATCATTCTCTATCAGCATGCCACAAATTTTCTTATCCTTCCAATAGATATCATTGGGCCACTTTACCGTAATATCAGAGGCATAAGCATCCAACGTCTCCTTTACACTTAAGGCAGCAATCTGAGAGATCAAGAACTGCTCATTCGCCAAAATACAGGTTGGATAAAGCACCACACTAAAGGTGAGGTTTTTACCCGGTTCGGCTTCCCACACATTTCCCACCTGACCTCGTCCGGCCGTCTGATTATCTGTCATCAAGACACTTCCTTCGGGCAACTTCTCTCTTTGCAACCACTCACGCAAGCAGCTATTGGTCGAACGAGCTTCGGCCAAACGAATCACACGAGGCTCTTCATTCATTGTATTCATGATAATTCTCTCTTACTCTTTTAGATAGTTTACGTATTACTTCACAATAAGAATGGCGAATCCAACGCTGAATCTCATCCCTATCCATATCACGTTCCAAATAGATCGTATTCCAATACTTCTTATTAAAATGCCAGGCCGGACAAACCGCCTCATACCGCACTCGCAACTCCTCTACATAATCGGTACTACACTTTAACGACACAGAAGGCTCTTCTGCATCCAGCGGCAGCAAAAGAAACATTTTCCCCTCAACCTTAAATACCAATGAAACATCGTCGAACGGAAAACATTCAGTCACATTCTTGAGCGACAAACAATAGTCACGTACCTCTTCTATATTCATATCAGCTCATTTGGAATTCTTTATTATGATATATCAACAAGGAGCATAAAAAGCATCTTCGACATGCTCTATGCTGTATTTACCCTCCTTATGAATCAGCAACATCAAATCAAAACGGACCGACAAGTCAATATTATAACGACGCACATAGGCATCGGCAGCCGCCACAATGCGACGAATCTTTCCCTGATCCACGGCATACTCAGGAGCCATCAGATAGTTGGCCGCACGAGTCTTTACCTCAACAACAACCAGTTCTTTACCCTGCCTGGCAACAATATCCAATTCATAATGATGCCAATGCCAGTTGCTGTGCAGAATCTGATAGCCATGGGCCTTTAAATAGCCACAAGCCAGCTGTTCACCCTTCTTCCCTATTTCATTATGTTCTGCCATAATCTGTTTTATTCAATCCTGATCCATTTGATATACAAATGTAAGAAAGGTATAATATAATAACAAAAAGGTCTGACAAAACTCTCAACAGGCAACAACTCACCAAAAGACCATAAAACAGACGCACCATGGAGAGCACCTACAGAACAATGGCTTCAAAAACGAATAAAAGCCTATGATTTTCATGCAGGAACACACCATGGTGCGCTCGAATGCGTTCAAAGATCACAAGGAACAAGAAACGGACAAATAGACATTATTCCACGGCCAAGGATCCTGCTGCTTTCTGATAAGCAATATAGCTGATATACTGCTGGAAACGAGTATCAACAAACACCTCATAAGCCTGTTGCCACAAGGTTTGTGCCTCCAAATGGTCTGAAAGGGTTTCCAAACCCACTTCATACTGCTTCTGACTTACTCGCATATTCTCTTCGGCCTGCTGCAAAGAACGGTCTGCCAACTGACTCTCCAAACGAGCCTCATCAAAATTGTTCGCCGCCTGTGTCAACTCGAGCAGCATCTGCTCATTCAGATTCTCCTGTTGCAAACGACTCTGTATCAACTTAGCCTTTGCTGCACGCACCTTATTATGACGTTCGCCGAAATGGTAAATAGGAACACTCACATTCAACAACACGGCAAAGCTACCATCATTGAACAGCTTCTGGTCATTCACCTTAAAACCATCAATATAGTTATACATTCCCTTAATACCCACCTTAGGCAACATCTCGCTACGGTTCAGCTTCACCTGTTGCTGAGCGATATGCACCTGTTTGTCCAAGATTGCATATTCCGGACGAGCAGAGACATCCGAAATCTGAATCGGCATCTGCTCATCCACAGAAGGGAAATCGTCCGACACCTGAATAATACTATCCAGTGGCTTACCGATATAATGACAGAGATTCATTGTAGCCAGACGAAGTGCATTTTCCGCCTTGCGAATATTCAATTCACTCTCATTCAGCTTCACCTGCACCTTCAGCACATCATTCTGAGACTTCAGTCCGTGACGGTGAGCACTCTCTACATTCTTCATCAGCTCTTGCAACACAGCGTGATACTTCTCGGCCACCTGCTTCATCTCGTTGGCTTTCACCACCAAAGCATAGGCCTGACTTGTCTTCAGAATCACCTCGGTTGCCGTCAAAGTCTCATTCTTCAACGCCATCTCCTTGCTCAACTTGGCCATATTGTAGGCTGCCCGAATCTTTCCACCCATATACAGAGGCTGTTCCAGCTGAATACCGGCCACATACACATCCTCTACATCATACTTAATATCGATACCCGGGAAATAGGCAAAGCCGTTGTTGGGCAAAAACTGATCCGCACTGACCGGAAGAAAAGTGGGCAACTTACCACCGGGAATACCCAAACCGCCAGCCGCATTACTGTAGATACCCGTAGCACTGGCCGTGATATTAGGGAAGAAATTACCTCTGAAACTCTTCACCATAAAACTCGCCTGCTCGGTTTGCTTGGCCGAAGCCGCCATCTCTTTATTATACTTCAATGCCATCTCGCGACACTGATCCAGGCTCAGGGTCTCTTGCGCAACCAGAGATCCCGAGCAAAGAGCTATATAGAGAAATAAGACAATCCTTTTCATTCGTTTGTATGTTTAATATGAAAAAATAGGGCATATAACACAGGGATAAACAGCAACGTAATCAACGTACTGAAGAGCAATCCTCCCATAATAGAGGCCGCCAACGAACCAAACATGGCATCCGACAACAGCGGTATCATACCCAAGATGGTTGTCAGCGAAGCCATCATCACCGGACGCAATCGGCTCTGTGAACTGTCGATCAAGGCTGTCACCGGCTCAATCCCCTCGCCAATCTGTAAAGAGATTTCGTCCATCAGCACGATACCATTCTTAATCAACATACCAATCAGACCAAGTGTTCCCACAATCGCCACGAAGTTGAAAGTCTTGCCTGTCAGCAGCATCACCGCCACAACACCTACCAAAATCATCGGCAAACAACAGAAGATAATCAACGGCTTGCGATAGTCTTTAAACAGCATAATCAAGATTGCAATCATCAAAATGATAGCCAACGGGAAATTGCGGAACAGATACTTCATAGACTGACTGCTGGCACTCTTTTCGCCTTGCCACTGTAAGGTGTAACCAGACGGAAGCTCAATCTGCTCGATCTGCTTGGCAATAGCCCGACGCGCATATTCAGTCTCCAGACCTGATACCGGAGAACACTGCACACGCATGCTACGCTGACCATTGAAGCGAGGCACTACCGGATATTCCCAACGCACATCAATCTGCTTACAGATCTGCTTCAACGGTGTACTGCCCATGAGGCTCTCCACCAATTCATCTTTCGTCAGCGTACCAGCCTTCAGCTTGAAGAGCATTTCCTCATTAAGCAATCCATTCAACGAAGGTAACGTAGAGAATACCTGTGTATTATTCAAATCTTCGATGGGTTCACCCTTCTCATCCACACATTTCAGATAGATATTATCGCGATGAATACCCTCATAGAACGACCCGATAGGAATGCCGCCATTGACAGCCAACAGAGACATACTCACATCATTACGGCTAAGGCCCAAGGCACGGGCTGCCGCCTGATCATATTCAACCGTCAAGACCGGAATCTTCGGTTCCCAATCGGAAGTGATCAAACAAACCTCGGGAGTACGAAGCATGATAGCACGAGCACTATCGGCCAACTGCTGCAATACAGCCGGATCGGGTCCTAAGAACTGCGCCTCGATCGGATATTTCTTAAACATCAGATTATAGCGTTTCAGCTTCACATAGGCATCGGGATATTTGGCTGTCAGATACTCCTGTATCTCATCCATCTTCTCTACCAACACCTCGGGCGAAGTAAAGTCGATAATCAACTCACCATACGAAAGTGAAGGATTGGCAATACTACGCACCAAGTTATAACGTCCTGGTGTGCCACCAATCGAAGTGGTCACATGGGTAATCTCTTTACGGGTCTTCAGATAGGCCTCAATCTCAGCCAGATCATGAGCCACACGAGTGGAGTTGGCTCCTTCGGGCAACTTATATTCCATATAGAGCTGGTCATACACCATATCCGGAAAGAATCCCTGACGCATATACTGATAACTAAAACCAGCAAGCGCCAACAGAGCTATCATACAAAAGACGAAGCTCCAACGATGTCTCAACCCCATATACAACAAGCGACGAAGCAGAGCATAGACTGCACCCTTATATTCACGCTTACCCGATGTTGAAGTTCCAGTCATTTCAGAGATCTTCAGGTAGCGGTTGGCCATCAATGGAACGTGAATCAAAGCCAGCACCCAGCTCAACAACAACGAAACTGCCAATACAATAAAAAGGTCTCGCGTATAAACACCTGCCGTATCAGGCGACAAGAAGATAGGAAGGAACGCAATGATAGCAATCAGTGTTGCGCCCAACAGCGGAGTTGCCGTCTGACGTCCGATGGCAGTCAACGCCTCCATCCGGTCTTTACCCGCCTTCAGGTCAACCAAGATACCATCAATAATAACAATTGCATTATCCACCAGCATACCCATGGCCAAGACAAAGGCAGCCAACGAAACGCGCTGCATGGTTCCACCGGCCGTCTGCAAGAAGAGGAACGAACCCAAGACCGTAATAACCAAGCAGATTCCAATGATAATACCGCTCTTGAAGCCCATTGCCAACATCAAGATAAAGACAACGATTACCACCGATTCCACCAGATTAATCGCAAATGTACCTAATGAGCTGCCCACACGTTCGGGCTGATAAAACACCTTGTGATATTCCACACCTGCCGGAAGACGGTCGGCCTTCAAACGAGCCAACTCCTGCTCCACGGCAAAACCCACCTTTACAATGTCCGTACTGCTGGATGCAGCAATCAAGATACCCATGGCCCGTTCGCTGTCATAAAACATCTCGTTACGAGTGGGATTCTCATACGCCTTCTCAATATGGGCGATATCAGACAAACGCAGCTGGTCATTATCATGCCCCTGAATCAGCATATTACCAATATCCTCAACCGTGGTAAACTTGTCGCTGACCGTCACACGAATACGATTGTATCCATTTTCATAATACCCACTATAAGTGGTCTTGTTCTGACCATTCAAGGTAGCCAACACCTCGGCCGGCTTCACGCCTAAATTGGCCATACGATCTTGAAAGAGAGAGATATTTATACACTCATTGCGTTTGCCGTAGAGATCGATACGCTCCACGCCCTCAATCGCACTCAACTGGCGCTTGATCAGTTCGGCATAATCGGAGAGCTCGCGGTCTTCCAAGCCATCGCCCGTCAAAGCATAGAACATACCATACACATTACCAAAGTCATCCTTCACAATCGGCAGAGAAGCTCCGGCCGGCAACGAAGGACGTGCATCGTTGATCTTGCGACGCAGAATATCCCAATATTGCTCCACCTCATTATCCTTCAACGTAGTAGCCAACTCCACCTGAATCAGGGATACATCGTTATAGGAATAACTCTCGATATTATTGATATTGTTCATCTTACGGATGCTCTTTTCCAACACATCCGTCACCTCCAATTCCACTTGATGGGCCGATGCACCCGGATAGGTTGTGACCACCATGGCCAGCTTTACCTTGATCTCGGGGTCTTCGAGTTTGCTCATCTGATAACAGGCAAACAGACCACCGACCAAGAATACCGCAACCAAGAAATAGACCAGTTTACGGTTCAGGAACGCCCATTTACTAATATCTATCATAATAAACCTCCTACATTTGTTGGATTAACTGCCGCCAACGGCTTCACCTGTTCACCCTCATTAACATGATGTGTACCCGACACAATAATCAAATCGCCCGGCTTCAGCTGAGCTGCCGAGATCAATGACTGACCGTCGGAAAGCAGACGGATCACAGTCACCGGACATCGCTTGACCGTGTTTGAAGAGGCATTAAAGACAAACAGACAAGCCTCATTTCCATCAAGCAACAACGAGCTGGTCGGCACAGAGAGTACCTGTTGGTTATCCTCCTTGCTATAGATTGTCACCATAGTGTTCATGCCGGGTGAAGGCATTGGCATCTTGCCCGCATCAACAAGCAGGCGCATGGTATAAAGCTGGTTGGAATTAGCCTTAGGCGCAATGCTCACAAGACGCAACGGATAGATCTTACCCGGATAGATATCAAATGTACAATGATAGTTGTCAAACTGGTCCCGACGGATATATTCAGCAGCAGGAAGGTTGATCTCCACCTCAGGAGCACCGCTACTAATCATAGAGATAACAGGCATACCGGCACCCACTGTTTCGTGCATATCGAAGAGATGCTTTTGCACAAAGCCATCGAAAGGAGCATACATCTTGGTATAGGCCAACTGATCTTGGTGATGCTGATATTTAGCCGTGATTTGTTTCAACCCATACACTGCCTTGTCGTTGACATTAGGAGTTGTTCCATTCTCTTTATAAAGGGCCATCACACGTTCGGCCTCTGCCTTAATCTGCTTATATTCGGCTTCTGTGGCATCGAGCTGCACCTGATAATCGGCAGGATCCAACGCTGCCAACAACGTGCCTTTACGCACATAGGTACCGTCTTTTACATAGATCTTCAGAATCTGCCCACTCACTCGAAACGACAGATTCACATCTTGCGCCGCCTTTACTCTGCCTGGGAACTGAAGTGCTGTCTGCTCTACGCCCAAGCGAACTGTATCCACTTTCACAGTCTGAAGGGATGCACCCTTTTTGCCTTGCGGCTGACACGACAATAACAACGTCACCGCACATGCTAAAATAAAATAGAATCGTCTCATATATTATCCGCTATAATTAAGTAATTACAAATGTATGTAGGTTCATCCAAAAGGACAAGGTTCAAACAACAACTAATTTGTCATTTTCTTATTTTCTTTCATCTCCACTGTTCCTTTAAAGAGAGCCTTTAACAACCTATATATTATGCTTATTTCCAAAACTGATGTGTAAACAATTTACAATGGGATTTTGTTTACCTAACTATGAACTCATTTTGATTGTTTTTCATATTCACGAGGCTTACGCAACATACCAACAACAATATGTCAAAAACCTATTTTGATGCAGCCTCGAAAGGTGAATTTACACTTATGACACACCTCCAATAATCACTATCGCCCAAGGCGTTGCCCCGGGCGATAGTGTATTGTAATAACGTCCTATGTAAAATGGATCATTAAATCTTCTTTTCGATAACAGCCTGAACGACATTTAGAACATAATCGCCCAGTTTTTCACTTTCGCTAATCATATCCATATAATAGACACCATCTTGATATTGATACTGTTTATTATTGATATCCTCGAGATTGCGGATCTTTAGCTGATTACGATAGTTGTTTATTTCATTCTCAATATTATACGAACGATTAATATCGTCACGAACCAGTTCCTGCTTGTGCAACAAGAAGTTCATACGGTCCAACGCCTGACCAACCAAATCAAACATGTGGTCGATATGACGGTTCTGATCTTCCGTAAACTCAGACTTGAACTCGTTGCGACGCTTGATGCTTCGAGCCATATTGTTACAAGAGTCTGCTATACTTTCGATTTCAGAGACCGCACGCAACATGACACGAATCTCTTCCTTACTTTCCGAACTCAAACGACCCTCGGACACGGCTGTCAGGTAATTGGCAATTTCAACCTCCATACGGTCACTGATATTCTCATATTTTTCAATCCGGCTATAGATCTTCAAGAATGGCTCTTCGCTCTTTTCATAGAACAGCTCCTTCACCATATTAAACATGCGAGAGGTGCGTTTGGCAAAAAGACAGATCTCTTTATGAGCTTGCAGGATAGACAATTCAGCGGTTGACAACATACCACCGGTAATAAAACGCAGACGATATTCCTCGTCTTCGGCCTTCATCTTGATGAATGTACATACGGTCTTTTCAATCAGGTTGACAAACCAAATCATAATAAAGGTGTTACTAATATTGAAGGCCGTGTGGAAAGCAGCTAGCTTGAAAGATACCGCCACAGCCGGATCAGCCACCTTCATCACGTTGGTCACAAACCAAGAGACGCCATCGGTAAAAGGATAAAAGAGCACCAACACCCATGCCACACCGAACACGTTGAACACCAAGTGGGCCAAGGCTGCCCGTCGCGCCTGTGTATTACCCGTCAAGGCCGCCAAATTGGCTGTAATTGTCGTACCAATGTTTTCACCCAACACCAGCGCCACACCCAGATGATAGTCTATCCATCCGTTAGCACACATAATCAAGGTAATAGCCATGGTTGCGGCAGAGGCCTGCACAATCATGGTCAGTACGGCACCAATAAACAGGAAGAGGATGATAGAGAAAAATCCCATGTCGGTATAATTCTGTACGAAAGCCAGCATATCGGGATTGGCACTCAAGTCGGGCGCATTGACCTTCAGGTTTTGAAGACCCATGAAAAGGAATGAGAAACCAAAAATAAATTCACCTAACGATTTACGAGAACTCTTGCCCGAAAAGAACAGCGGAATAGCAAAGGCAAGCAGTGGAAGGGCAAAGGCTGCAATATCAATCTTAAAGCCTAAGGCGGAGATAATCCAAGCGGTGACGGTAGTACCAATATTGGCACCCATAATGACCCCGATGGATTGAGTCAATGTTAATAATCCTGCATTCACGAAACTCACAACCATCACGGTGGTTGCTGATGAAGACTGAATAAGTGCAGTAATGAGCACACCTGTTAATACCCCAGTCACTCGGTTCGTTGTCATTGCAGTTAAGATCTTTCGCAACCTGTCACCGGCAAACTTCTGCAGCCCCTCACTCATGATTTTCATACCATATAAAAACAGAGCCAATGAGCCAATCAAACGGAGAAAATCAAACAAAGAATAGTCCATTTAAAAGAAAATAAGTTTAAGTGGATTGTATATCCGATTAATATTCCTAACTTTAGAGGACAAAAATAAATATAATAACCGAAATAATATGTCTGAAACAATAACAATTTTTTGCAAAAATAACAACATCTATAAAACCGTTCCCATCGGTTCTTCCTTACAGGAAATATATGAAGCCGTAGGATCGCCGTTGGCCACACGTCCTATGAATGCTCAGGTAAACAACAAAACAGAAGGGCTCACCTATCGCTGCTGGCAGCCCAAAGATGTTGAGTTTATCGACTATTCCCAGTCTTCGGGCATGCGCACCTATGTGCGTTCGCTCTGCCATATCTTCTCGAAAGCCGTGCATGATATTCTACCCACATCGACTCTAAATCTGGAGCATCCGGTCTCCAAAGGATACTATTGTGTGATTCATAACGGAAAGTCTATCAGCGAAGAAACCGTCGGCAAGATAAAGAAGCGTATGCAGGAAATCATCGATGCCGACCTGCCTTTCCACCTGAAGATGGTGCGCACCGAAGATGCCGTGAAACTGTTCAAAGAATATGGGCTAACCGATAAAGCCCAGCTGATTGAAACGGCCGGCATGCCCTACACTACCTATTACGAGCTGGACGGATACATCAATTATTTCTATGGCTGTCTGACTCCTTCAACGGGCTACATCCATCTGTTCGACTTACAGCTGTATGCCGATGGTGTATTGCTGCGCATCCCTCAACGAAACAACCAGCAAGAGCTCGAGCCGGTGGTTCCTCAAGACAAGATGTTCGGTGCCTACAAAGAGCACCTGACCCTGCAACGCACGGTGGGATTAGACAATGTGGGCGACCTGAACCGTGCCATCGAAAAGGGCATGTCGCGCGAGGTCATCATGGTATCCGAGGCGGTGCAAGAAAAACAGGTAGCCAAAATTGCCGAAGAAATAGCCAACCGCTACAACGAGGGCGTACGTGTTGTATTGATTGCCGGTCCGTCTTCGTCCGGAAAGACCACTTTTCGCAAGCGACTCGAGGTGCAGCTGATTACCAACCTGCTCTATCCTTTAGGCATCTCTTTGGACGACTATTTCCTAAACCGCGAAGACACGCCTAAAGACGAAGAGGGCGAATATGACTTTGAATCGCTCTATGCGCTGGATCTGCCCTATTTCAACAACGACCTGAAGAAGCTGTTGGTCGGCGAAGAGATTGAGCTTCCTACGTTCAACTTCGAGACAGGTTCGCGCATCTATCGTGGCGAAA
This sequence comes from uncultured Parabacteroides sp., assembly GCA_934725305.1. Taxonomy (GTDB): domain Bacteria; phylum Bacteroidota; class Bacteroidia; order Bacteroidales; family Tannerellaceae; genus Parabacteroides. The sequence continues at coordinate 64,992 of CAKVBA010000001.1, forward strand.
AGCTGAAGATGAAGAAAAACTCGGTGCTGGTGATCGAAGGCATACATGCCTTAAATCCGGAACTGACCCAATTCATCGACGATCTGTATAAATACCGCATCTATGTATCGGTGCTGACCTCTATTTCACTGGACAATCATAACTGGATTCCGACAACCGACAACCGTCTGCTGCGCCGCATCATCCGCGACTACCAGTTCCGTGGCTATTCGGCCGAAGACACCATCAACCGCTGGCCCAGTGTGCGCCGGGGCGAAGATAAATGGATCTTCCCCTATCAAGAGAATGCCGATGCTATGTTCAACAGTGCTATGTTGTATGAGCTGGCAGCTTTGCGCAAGTTTGCCGAGCCTATTCTGGCAGAAGTAAAAGAGAGTAGCCGGGCCAATGCTGAAGCCTATCGCCTATTGCGTTTCTTACGATATTTCAACTACATTCCCGTAGAGGCTTTGCCGGGCACCTCTTTGTTGAGAGAGTTCTTGGGCGGAGGCAGTTTCAGGTATTAAAAAAAGCTCATGTGTCATTGCTCATAAAATACAATAACCAGGCAAGGATTCAAGAAGGTATTAATACGGTCAAAATCGACTAATCTATTTTCAGGAATTGGATGCCTACTCCGTTTGAATTGGGTAGGCACCCAATCCGAACGGAGTGCCTACCCATTTTCAAAAAAGTCCCTACCCTTTTTTCAAAAAGTCTATACCCTTTTTCCAAAAACTCTATAGACCCTTGAAAAATAGCCAATAACCTCTTTTTAGATGGAGTTTAGACTGAAACAAACTTGCTCGCTAATCCCGACGAAATCACCAGTCGTTTCAAGCAAACTCAGCTACCCTTTTCACCAAATAATTACTCTGATAAATTACAATAACACTATCGCTCCAAGGCGTTACCATTAGACTATGGAGCACCGCCGTTACTCCGAACAAACATTTGACAAGCGTGATGTTTTCGTACCGAACAGCGGTATGTTTCACAAATCAGAAGAAAAGAGAAGAGCCACTCCTGCGACCTCCTTTCGCCAAGCCTTTAGCTAAAGAGCTGAAAATCCAAAAGTAATTAACCACCTGTTGAAAACTTTTCGTACTTTTATCTTACAAATATTAGTTGGTATTTTCGTAATTATGTACTTTTACCCCGAAATAGGCTATAAGCCACTAACAAAGCGGTAAATCGCTTCATTGGGGAAAAGGAAGTTTAACAGAAATAGAGACAAAAAAGACGAATGGAAGACAAAAGCGTTTGCTATCATGTACCGGTACTTCTTGAAGAAAGCCTAATGGGCTTGGACATACACCCATCAGGGACTTACGTAGATGTAACTTTTGGAGGAGGCGGACATTCCCGTGAAATCTTAAAGCAGCTGGGTGAAGAGGGCCATCTTTATGGCTTTGACCAAGACGCAGATGCCGAACAGAATGTGCCGGAAGACACTCGTTTTACCTTTGTCAGAAGCAATTTCCGCTATTTGTATAATTTCATGCGCTACCATGGCGAGCTGGAGCAGGTGGATGGACTTTTGGCCGACCTGGGTGTTTCTTCTCACCACTTCGATGACAAAGAGCGAGGTTTTTCATTCCGCTTCGAAGGTGCGCTGGACATGCGAATGAACACACGTGCCGGCCAAACTGCGGCGGATGTGCTGAACAACTATTCAGAAGAAAAATTGGCCAATGTGCTCTATCTATATGGCGAGCTGAAAGCGGCCCGCAAAATGGCAGCAGCCATTGTTCTCACTCGTGCGACCAAACCTTTTGAGACGATTGGAGACCTGCTGGACGCGATCAAGCCCTTTGTCGGCAAAGACAAGGAGAAGAAATTCCTGGCACAAGTGTTTCAGGCACTCCGCATCGAGGTGAACAACGAGATGCTGGCACTGAAAGAGATGTTGCGACAGACACGGCTTGTGCTGAAGCCGGGAGGACGACTGGTGGTCATCACCTATCACTCGCTGGAAGATCGCTTGGTAAAGAACTTCTTGAAGACAGGCAACTTTGAAGGAAAAGCCGAACAAGACTTTTTTGGCAACATAAAATCGCCCTTCAAGCTGATCAACAACAAAGTGATTGTTCCGTCGGACGAAGAGATTGAACGCAATCCACGCTCACGTAGCGCCAAACTGAGAATTGCTGAATTAGTAAAATAAGTAGTTTCATGGAAGAGGAGAAGCAACAGAAAAATACAAAGAAAGAAAAGCGACTTTCTTTGTTATACATATTGGGTGGCGGTATTCTAAAAGAGGACTACATCGTCAAGCATACTCGCATGATTGTGCTGGTAGTGATCTTGCTGTTCTTCTTTATCGGAAACCGTTATACCTGTATGCAGAAACTGCGCGAGATAGACCGCTTGCAACAGAAATTACGGGATGTGCGCTTTGAAGCCCTGTCTATCTCCTCCGAACTGACCGGCCATAGCCGCCAGTCACAAATAGAATCGCTGATCGAAGAACAAGGTATTGATCTGGAGGCAGCAAAAACGCCCCCATACGAATTGTATAAATAGATATGTCAACTGAAAACGAGCCGAAAGATAACATGCCTAAAGGTGGCCGGATTCTGACCTGCTACTCTTTCGTTGTAGCCCTATTGGGATTAGTGGCTATAGGGATTGTTGTATGCACACTCAACACGGCCTTCGTTGAAAAAGAGAAATGGCTCAAGGTTGATAAGGAACAGAAAAAGCCCAGCCGCCTGGTTTTGGCAGGCCGCGGCAACATCTATTCGTCGGACATGAGACTGATGGCGACCAGTGTGCCCCGCTATTATATGTATATCGACTTCCGGGCAAACGGTTTCAATGTGGATACCTTTAAGCATTCCAAAAACAACGGCATCGATTCGCTCGCTTTCAAACTGTCTAAGAAGCTAAAGAATCGTACACCGGCCGGATACAAGGCATATCTGTTGAGCGGATTACGGAGCAAAAGTCGCCAATTCCCCATCTACGAGGGACGTGTTTCCTATTCCGACCTGAAAGAGATACGCAAATATCCCTTCCTTCGACTCAACAGCAACAAGAGCGGATTCTACACCAAAGAGATGGTGCAGCGACAGAAGCCTTTCGGCTCGCTGGCATCGCGAACCATTGGTGACATCTATGGCGAAATAGAGAAGGACGGATCGACGAAGGGTAAAAACGGTTTGGAGCTACAATACGACTCTCTGCTAAGAGGTCAAGCCGGACTGAGTGCCGTGCGCCGCGTGGCCGGAACCTGGACAAACATCATCGAAGTGGAACCGGTGGATGGCATGGATATACGCACCACTATTGACATCAACATACAGGATATCACCGAAAAATCGTTGGTGGATATGCTGAAATCGATTGACGCCGAATCGGGTACCGCAGTCGTTATGGAAACGGCAACCGGAGAAATCAAGGCCATCACCAACATGGGGCGTATCCGCGAGGGCGAATATGCCGAGACCAAAAACCATGCCGTGGCCGACGAAATTGAACCCGGCTCCACCTTTAAGGTGGCCTCAATCATGGTGGCACTGGAAGACGGTGTCTGTCAACCGGGCGACACGGTTGATGTGGGTAACGGTATCTTCATGTATAAGGGAGCACGCATGACCGACCACAACAAACATCGTGGCGGTTACAAAAAGATTACCGTCGCTCAAGCCATCTGGTATTCATCCAATATTGGTGTGGCTAAGACTATCCTGAAGGGATATGCCAACAACCCCACCAAGTTTGTAGAAGGTCTGTATCGCATCGGCATGAATGCCGATCTGCACTTAGAGATTCCGGGTGCAGGTAAAGCCAAGATTCGCAGACCCGACGACACACTGCGCTACTGGTCAAAAACCACATTGCCCTGGATGTCGTTTGGCTATGAGACACAGATTCCGCCAATCAATACGCTGACCTTCTTCAACGCGATTGCCAATAACGGAAAGATGGTGAGACCGATGTTTACCAAAGAGATCCTGCAGAATGGCAAGACCGTTGAACGGTTCTCGACCGAAGTGATCAAGTCGTCAATCTGTTCAGACCATACGCTGGAGATTGTTAAAGAGATGCTGCTGGGCGTGGTAGAACAGGGAACCGGCAAGGCAGTACATTCTGACATTGTGAGAATTGCCGGAAAGACCGGTACGGCACAGATTGCCACCGGCGGTGTTTATCGCACCAGTGGCCATCAGGTTTCTTTCTGTGGATACTTCCCGGCCGAAGCGCCACGATATAGCTGTATTGTCGTGATCAGACGCCCACGTATCGGCTACCCTTCCGGTGGTAGCATGTCGGGCGGTGTGGTAAAGGCCATTGCCGAGAAGATCTATGCCAGCCATACCAGCCACAAACTCGACGATATGGAGCGAGACTCCACGGCCGTGATGCTGCCGAGAACCAAGGGCGGAGACGCAGAGGCTCTGACGCACGTGCTGAAAGAGTTGAACATCAGAGCCAACACAGACAGCATAGAGACTCAATGGGTGAAATCATCCATTGACACCATATATAATGGATTACGTATCGAAGATGTGACTATCCGAGAGGGACTGGTTCCCAAAGTAATAGGTATGGGAGCAAAAGACGCCGTCTTCCTGCTGGAACAGGTCGGCCTCAGAGTCTCCTTGTCTGGCATGGGACGCGTAACCAGCCAAAGTATTCCGCCTGGACACCGTGTATCCAGAGGACAAACTATTTTATTAACATTGAAGTGATGAAACTGAAAGATTTAATAGGAATTTTGGATGCCTCACCCGTGCAAGAGCCGGAGGTCGAGATTACAGGTATCCAGTCTGATTCTCGCAAAATAGAAAAAGGAAACCTGTTCGTGGCTGTCAGAGGTACCGCTGTGGACGGGCATGACTATATAGAGGGCGCCATCAAGAAAGGTGCTGCAGCCATTGTCTGCGAAGAGACGCCAACACTGCCTGAAGAGCTCTTGGCTGCTTGCCATCCGCTCTTTATCCGGGTAAAAGACTCGGCAGATGCCTTGGGAAAACTGATGTCGCAATGGTTTGGAAACCCTTCAGACCAACTGGTATTGGTGGGCGTAACCGGCACCAACGGCAAGACAACCATTGCCACCCTGCTGTATGAGATGTTTCGCAAGATGGGGCACAAAGTGGGACTGATCTCAACCGTATGCAACTATATCGACGGTGAGGCTATCCCAACGGATCACACCACGCCCGACCCAATCACTCTGCATACTCTGATGAACCAGATGGTAGAAGCCGGCTGTGAATATGCCTTCATGGAGGTCAGCTCGCATGCTGTGGATCAGAAACGTATCAGCGGCCTCTCGTTCAATGGTGGCATCTTCACCAATTTGACCCGCGATCACCTTGATTATCACAAGACCGTAGAGAACTACCTAAAGGCCAAGAAAAGCTTCTTTGACCAGCTGCCCGCCCAGGCATTTGCCTTGACCAATGCCGATGACAAATCGGGCTTGGTGATGCTACAGAATACAAAGGCCAAAAAGCTGACCTATTCATTACGCTCACTGGCAGACTTCAAGGGAAAGATCTTGGAATCGCACTTTGAAGGCACAGAGCTGCTTATCAACAACCGGGAGTTGTTTGTCAACTTCGTCGGACGATTCAATGCCTATAACCTGCTGGCGGTGTATGGCGCTGCCGTCTCATTGGGCAAAGACCCCGAAGAGGTGTTGGTGGTATTAAGCTCGCTCCATCCTGTATCGGGACGCTTCCAGACCCTTCAATCACCGAAAGGCTTCACTGCCATTATTGATTATGCCCACACACCGGATGCGCTGGTGAATGTGCTCAATACCATCCAAGAGGTGCTGAATGGCAGAGGGCAGATAATCACGGTGGTAGGATGCGGCGGCAACCGAGACAAAGGGAAACGCCCCATCATGGCCAAAGAGGCAAGCCGCTTGAGCGACAAATTGATATTGACCTCGGACAATCCTCGCATGGAAGATCCCGAGGCCATCATTCAAGATATGGTAGCCGGACTGACCCCAGCCGATAAAGAGCATACGCTGACGATTACCGACCGCAAGATGGCCATCAAAACGGCCGTGATGCTGGCGCAAAAGGGCGACATTATCTTAGTGGCAGGCAAGGGACACGAGAACTACCAGGATATACAAGGAGTGAAACATCATTTTGATGACCGCGAAATAGTATGGGAGCTTATTAAATAATTGTCAATTATAAAAACGGAGTTTTTTCATGTTATATTATCTATTTAACTATTTGGATCAACTGGACTTTCCGGGAGCAGGCATGTTTAAGTATGTCTCTTTCAGATCGGGTCTGGCTCTGATCTTATCTTTATTTATCTCCACTGCCATCGGACGTCGCATCATCGACCGACTTCAGATGCTGCAAATCGGTGAGGCCATACGAAACCTTGGATTAGAAGGACAGATGAGCAAAAAAGGTACACCCACCATGGGCGGTATCATCATCATCATTGCCATACTGATTCCGACCTTGCTCTGTGCCAAATTGACAAATGTCTATTTGATATTAATGATCATCACTACATTATGGTTGGGCGCTTTGGGCTTTGCCGACGACTATATCAAGGTGTTCAAGAAGAACAAAGAGGGCATGCACGGACGGTTCAAGATTGTGGGTCAGCTGGGACTGGGCCTGATTGTGGGTCTGGTGCTCTTTCTCAGTCCGGATGTCGTGATCCAAGAGAATATGGAGGTACGCCACGACAACGTGATTGAAGAGGTGCGATTCCACACCGAAGAGACCAAATCGACCAAGACAACCATTCCGTTTGTAAAGAACAACAACTTCGACTACGCCAATCTTGTCAGCTGGGCAGGCGACTACAAAGACGAGGCAGCCTGGCTACTGTTTGTGCTGATGGTGGTCTTCGTTGTAACAGCCGTTTCCAACGGAGCCAACATGACTGACGGACTGGATGGATTGGCAGCAGGAAGTTCGGCTATCATCGGAGTGGCCTTAGGCATATTGGCCTATATGTCGTCCCACTTCCAGTTTGCCTCGTTCCTGAACATCATGTTCATCCCGGGAGCCGAAGAGCTGGTGGTCTTTGCGGCAGCCTTTATCGGTGCAACGGTGGGCTTCCTGTGGTATAATGCCTATCCGGCTCAAGTGTTTATGGGCGATACCGGCAGCTTGACCCTGGGCGGTATCATCGCAGTGTTTGCCATCATCATCCGCAAGGAGCTGTTGATTCCTATCCTGTGCGGAATCTTTTTAGTTGAGAATATCTCTGTCATGCTGCAAGTGGCCTACTTTAAATATACCAAGAAGAAATATGGCGAGGGACGACGCATCTTCAAGATGGCTCCGCTGCACCACCATTTTCAGAAACCGGGCAATGCAGGTATTCAGGCATTGATACAGAAGCCATATAATGTGGTACCCGAATCCAAAATCGTAATCCGTTTTTGGCTGATTGGCATTATATTGGCTGTTATTACAATTGTTACGCTTAAAATGAGATAAGAAGATGAATAAGAGAATTGTTGTTTTAGGTGCTGGCGAAAGCGGAGCAGGTGCTGCTGTATTGGCCAAGGCAAAAGGTTTTGATGTGTTTGTTTCAGATCTGTCATCGATCAAACCCAAATACAAAGAGATGCTGAATGCGCACAACATCAGCTGGGAAGAGGGACAGCATACAGAAGAGAATATTCTGAATGCCGATGAGATCATAAAGAGTCCAGGTATTCCCGACAAGGCTCCTATCATACAGAAACTAAAAGGACAAGGAACCTCTATCATCTCGGAAATTGAATTTGCCGGTCGCTTCACCCACTCAAAGATGATCTGTATCACGGGTAGCAACGGCAAGACAACCACTACAATGTTGACCTATCACATCCTAAAGCAGGCCGGCTTGGATGTGGGATTGGCCGGCAATGTGGGAAATAGTTTAGCTCTGCAAGTGGCCGAAGACCCGCACGCCATCTATATCATCGAGCTCAGTAGCTTCCAACTCGATAATATGTATGACTTCAAGGCCGACATCGCTATCTTGCTTAATATAACACCGGATCACCTGGATCGTTATAATTATGAAATGCAGAATTATATCGATGCCAAGTTCCGTATCATCCAGAATCAGACGAAAGAGGATGCCTTTATCTTCTGGAACGACGATCCTATCATCGCTCGCGAGATTGCCAAGCGTCATCCGGAAGCCACTTTGTATCCATTTGCCGAGACTCACGAAGAGGGCGTAAAAGGATATACAGAAAACCAGACATTTACAATTGAAACTTCAAAAGGAACATTTACAATGGAACAAGACTTATTAGCACTGACAGGAACGCACAACCTGTATAATTCACTCGCTGCGGGAATTGCGTCCAAGATTGTAGACATTCATAACGAACAGATAAGAGCCTCGTTGAGCGACTTCATGGGCGTGCCTCACCGCCTGGAAAAGGTGGCACGTGTGAGAGGAGTTGACTATATCAACGACTCAAAGGCAACGAATGTAAACTCTTGCTGGTATGCCCTGCAGAGCATGACAACCAAGGTGGTATTGATCTTGGGTGGCACAGACAAGGGTAACGACTACTCCGAAATCAAGGAGCTGGTAGAGAACAAGGTGCGTGCACTCATCTTCCTCGGTGTGGACAATGCCAAACTGCATGCCTACTTTGATCCTATAATCGACCAGATCGAAGATGCCCGCTCTATGGAAGAGGCTGTTGCCAAAGCCTATAAACTGGCTGTTAAAGGAGACACCGTGCTACTCTCGCCTTGCTGCGCGAGCTTCGACCTCTTCAAGAGCTATGAAGACCGCGGCGACCAGTTCAAACATTGCGTCAGAGACTTATAATCATCGCTACAACCCAACGGAATAGGGAGATAGTAAACAAGAAGAGTTGATACAAAATGGATTTAGTAAACAAATTATTCAAAGGTGACCGGGTTGTTTGGATCATATTCATGTTCCTATGCCTGATTTCGGTGGTGGAGGTTTTCAGTGCGACCAGCACAATTGTCTATAAGAACTCCAACCACTGGGCTCCCATTGTGCGCCATGCCAGCTTCTTATTGGGGGGCTTTGGATGTGTATTGGTGATACACAATATTCCATGTAAGTATTTTCCTCTATTGATTGCCTTACTTCCTGTATCAATGCTGCTGCTAATTCTGACACCCTTTATCGGTGTCAGTGCCAACGATGCGCACCGATGGCTCGAGGTCTTTGGTGTGCAGTTTCAGCCTTCCGAGTTTGCCAAGCTATCCAGCATCGTCTATATAGCTTTTCTACTGAGCAAACGAGGCAAGTTTACAGACAATCAGATCTATAAAGCTATCTTGATAGGAGTAGGTCTCACCTGTGTATTAATCTTGCCCGAGAACTTCTCAACAGCCTTTATGCTGTTTGGAGTGACCTTTCTGATGATGTTCATCGGACAATTACCCATAAAGAAACTGCTGCGCCTGGCCGGTGTCTTACTGGCTTTGCTGGTCTTGTTCTTAGGTGTACTGAAGTTTACCCCTAAGACATTTACCCAGAACTATCTGCCCAACCGCTTCGCCACATGGCAAGCTCGCTTGGATCGATTTGGCGACGACTCTGCAAACTATAACGAACAGGGCGAATACCAACTGACCGATGAGAACCGTCAGGTAACACATGCCAAGATTGCCATCGCCCGAGGTGGCTTATTAGGACAGTTGCCCGGCCATGGACAACAACGAGATTTTCTACCTCAGGCTTATTCAGACTTTATCTATGCGATCATTATCGAAGAGCTGGGTATTGTGGGAGGTCTATTTGTTCTACTACTATATATTATGTTACTGGTCCGCGTGGGAATGATTGCCCGCAAATGCGACAAGCTGTTCCCCAAATTTCTGGTACTGGGATGCGGACTGCTGATTGTTGTGCAGGCATTGGCCAATATGGCCGTTGCTGTCAATCTGATACCGGTAACCGGACAACCTATGCCATTGGTCAGCCGAGGAGGAACATCAACCCTCATCTCTTGCATCTATTTTGGTGTCATACTTAGTGTGAGCCGATTTGGTGCAGGCATAGGCAATGAAGAAGAGGAAGAGCTGCCCGAAAATGAAAAGAAAGAGAATGAGACTTCTACATTAACAGAAAATGAAATAGCCAATTGGGTACCTGATACCCCATTGGAGACTATGGAAGTAACAGAAATACAAGAAAACAAACAGTCATGAAGAGCTATCGTATCATCATAAGTGGTGGCGGAACAGGTGGACACATCTTTCCGGCCATCTCAATTGCAAATACATTCAAAAGCCGATTCCCGGATGCCGAAATCCTATTCGTCGGAGCAGAAGACCGCATGGAGATGGAGAAGGTGCCGGCGGCAGGCTATCCGATTGTGGGATTACCCGTCAGTGGATTCGACCGTTCGCACCTATTGAACAACATCAAGGTGCTACGCCGATTGGTCAAGAGTCTGGGCATGGCTAAAAAGACCATCCGCGACTTCAACCCCGACATCGCAGTTGGTGTGGGTGGCTATGCCAGCGGACCTACGTTATGGATGGCGGCCTCACTTGGGATTCCAACCCTGATTCAAGAGCAGAACTCCTATGCCGGTGTAACCAACAAATTGCTGGCTAAGAAGGCCGACTGCATTTGTGTGGCTTATGACAATATGGAGAAGTTCTTCCCGAAAGATAAAATCGTGCTGACTGGCAATCCGGTGCGCAAAGATCTGGAAGAGGCATCAAACAAAAAAGAGGAAGCCTTGAAGTTCTTTGGTCTGTCTCCCGAGAAGAAGACTCTCTTAGTTGTAGGAGGCAGTTTGGGCGCACGCACCATCAATCATAGTATCCAAGAACATCTGGACAAGCTATTTGCCTCAGATGTGCAGGTCATCTGGCAGACCGGACGCTATTACTATAACGAGGCATCCAAACACCTGAAAGCCTATCGGGGCATTCCGGTTTGGTGCTCCGATTTCATCACACGCATAGACTATGCTTATGCAGCTGCCGACTTGGTGATTTCACGTGCAGGAGCTAGCTCAATTTCTGAACTATGCATATTGAAAAAACCAGTAATTTTAGTACCTTCGCCTAATGTCGCTGAAGATCATCAGACGAAGAATGCACAAGCACTGGTCAATAAAGAAGCCGCCATCATGGTGAGAGACAGCGATGCTGAGAAAGAGTTGGTTGACACAGCGCTACAAATTATTCACAATGAAAAGCAGCTACTGTCATTGAGCCAAAATATCGAACAACTGGCTCTGTGCCAAAGTGCCGACCGCATTGTAGATGAAATAATTAAAATTATAACTAGATAATTCAACAGGTATCAGAGAGTTTCTTTTCCACAAAAGGCTCAACAAGCCCTATATGGAAGAAACGATGTGAAAAGAAGCAATAAAAAGGCGATGAATATAAGTGATGTAAAATCGGTTTATTTTGTAGGTGCAGGAGGCATTGGTATGAGTGCCTTGATCCGATATTTCTTGTCTAAAGGCAAAAAAGTGGGCGGCTATGACCGGACTCCATCGGCTTTGACGCAAGCCCTGCAACAAGAGGGCTCCAGCATCCATTATGAAGACGATACAGCTCTTATTGACGACGATTTCCGTTCGCCGGAAACAACATTGGTGGTCTATACGCCTGCTGTACCTAAAACCCATAGTGAACTGAGCTGGTTCTACAGCCAGGGTTTCCATGTGATGAAGCGAGCTCAGGTGTTGGGTATTATCACCCACAACAACCGAGGGCTATGTATTGCCGGTACACATGGCAAAACAACCACATCGTCTATGTTGGCTCATATCTTGAAACAATCACATGTCGATTGCAATGCCTTCTTAGGAGGTATTCTGAAGAACTATGATAGCAACCTGATGTTATCAGACAAAAGCGACCTGACCGTGATTGAGGCAGATGAGTTCGACCGCTCTTTCCATTGGCTGACTCCCTATATGGCCGTCATCACGGCAGCCGACCCCGACCATTTGGATATCTATGGCACGGCTGAAGCCTACCGCGAAAGCTTTGAGAAGTTTACCTCTCTGATTCGCCCCGACGGTGTATTGCTGATGAAAGAGGGCGTTGCAATCACTCCCCAACTACAAAAGGGAGTTAAACTCTATACCTATTCAGCAACCGATAAAGGAGATTTCCATGCCGAGAACATACAGATTGGCAATGGAGATATCTTCTTTGACTTTGTCGGTCCGGGAGTTTCTATCCGCCATATTCAGTTAGGTGTTCCTGCCAAGATAAATATAGAGAACAGTATTGCGGCCATTGCCATTGCCTGGATGAATGGTGTAAATGCCGAAGAAATCAAACAGGCTATTGCCAGCTTTGCCGGTCCACGCCGCCGCTTCGATTTCCATCTAAAGAAAGATCATATTGTCCTGATTGACGACTATGCTCATCATCCCGAAGAAATCAAAGCAAGTATTCTGTCGGTCAAAGAACTGTATGCCGGACGCAAGGTGACCGGAATCTTCCAGCCACATCTCTATACACGCACTCGCGACTTTGCAGCCGACTTCGCAGAAAGCCTTTCTCTGCTAGATGAACTGATTCTATTAGACATCTATCCGGCCCGTGAGAAGCCAATACCCGGTGTCACATCACAGATCATCTTTGACAAGGTGACCATTTCCAACAAACGTATGTGCCACAAGGATGAGTTGCTCGATATTATGGCACAAAACCAGTATGAAGTGGTGCTGACGATTGGTGCCGGAGATATTGATCGTTTGATAGAACCTATTAAAAACATATTAGACAAAAAAGCATAAAAAGATAAAGACGTGATTCGGATCCTTTCCATAATAATTGCGACAGTACTATCAATCTATCTGGTGGCTGTTTCCCTCTTCTTCAGCGAGATGAGACAAGACACGGTGTGCCATGATTTGAATATTGTGCTTAAAGACAGTCTCGAAAAACATTTTGTCGATGACAGCGATCTTATCTATCTGTTGAAAAAGAGCGGACTCTATCCGGTAAATAAACCTATGAATGAAATCAACACGGAGAAGATTGAGACTGAATTACGCAAGAACGAAATGATCTTAAATATTCAGGCATATAAGACACCTTCAGGACATATCAAACTTGAAGTTTACCAAAAAATGCCTATATTGCGAATTATAAGCGTAAAAGGGAACTATTATATAGACAATCTGGGAAGTGTAATGCCGATAAGCCGACGATATGTAGCACATGTTCCAATTGTAAGTGGATATGTGGAAAAAGAACTTGCAATGACCGACTTATACAAATTTGCATTATTTTTGCAGGAGAATGATTTCTGGAACGACCAGATTGAACAGATATTTATCCATTCGGACAATGAAGTAGAACTCATTCCCCGGGTGGGAAATCATCGTATTATGCTGGGTACATTTGCTGATTTTGAAGAGAAGTTGAATAACTTACAACTCTTTTATGAACAGGCTATACCCAAAGTTGGTTGGGAAAAGTACAGCATAATCAATTTAAAATATAAGAATCAGATTGTTTGCACTAAAAAATAGAGAGATAGAATTATGGCATACACAGACTTTATAGCAGCCATTGATTTGGGAACATCCCATATGGTGGGTATGGTGGGTACGAAGAATGCGGCTGGTGCTCTTTCAATCATAGCCTACGAAGTTGAGAATTCTGCAACTTGTATCAGAAGAGGATGTGTATATAATGTTGAAGAGACAGCCAATAAGATAAAACGTCTTATACTGAAACTTGAGAACAAATTACACGGTTCTAAGATCGGAAAAGTATATGTAGGAATTGGGGGACAGTCTCTCCGTTCCATCGAGCATAATGTTTTAAAGGTATTAGGCTCTGACGGTGTAGTCACAGACGAAGTGATTCATTCTTTATATCAAGAATGTTGCAACTTCCATCCGGATATGTTGGATGTGTTGGCAGCTGTTTCACCGACCTACTACTTAGACGACAAGCCGGAACCCAATCCGGTGGGTATTCCTTGCAACCGAATTGAAGCACGCTACAAGCTGATTGTTGGACGTCCGTCACTGAAACGCTACGTAATGAACAGTATCTTCGATCGTGCTCACATCGACATCGCCGGATTGATCGTATCACCCTTGGCATTAGCAGATGTTGTTTTGAGCGATGATGAAAAGGACTTGGGTTGTGCGCTAATTGGCTTTGGAGCAGGTGTTACCACATTGACCGTCTATAAAAACAACAAATTGGTGAATCTATCGGTTATTCCATTTGGCGGTAATGTCATCACAAAAGACATCACCTCATTGCATGTCGTTGAGTCAGAAGCTGAACGCATAAAATTGACTTATGGAAGCGCGATAGTTGACAAAGATACAGACTTGGCCGTTCAGGTTAGCTCGGCTGATGGTTTAGGCTTGCGCGAGATTAAGCTGGCAGAACTTAACAACGTGATAGAAGCACGCTTGAAAGAGATTCTTGAGAATGTATATGCACGCCTGGAAGCAACAGGATTGGCAGGTTGCTTAGGTGCAGGTGTTGTCATAACAGGCGGTGGAGCCGCTTTGAAGAACCTGCCCGAAGTGATCAAGGAACGCTTCAAGATGGAAGTCCGCTACTCTTCCGTACGCAAAGGCATTCTTGAAGGTGGAGACATGGTTGCCAGCAATCCTCTATATGCTGTGGCAGTAGGTCTATTGAAACAGGGCACAAAGAACTGTGCGATTCCTCCTGTTCCTGAACCGGTTGTGATTGAAAAACCGGTAGCCCCTATCACTCCTCCTGTCGAAGAAAAGAAAGAGGAAGTTGTGCCTGAACCTCCTACTCCACAACCTGAACCTAAGCCCAAAAGTGGTGGATGGTTCTCAGGATGGAAGAAAAAGATCGAGAAATTAGGTCCAACTTTATTTGACGATCCCGAGGACGAGAATAATAATAATATGTGATAAAACCGGAATACAATGGACGACTCTATAGTAAATTTCAATTATCCGACAGACACCCCGAAGATCATCAAGGTGATTGGCGTAGGTGGTGGTGGTGGCAATGCTGTTAACCACATGTACAAGGAAGGTATTCACGATGTTACGTTTGTCTTGTGTAACACAGACAATCAAGCATTGATGCGCTCTGATGTCCCTATAAAACTGTCATTAGGCCGGGAAATCACACAAGGATTAGGAGCAGGTAACAAGCCGGAAAGAGCCATGATGGCAGCCGAAGAGAGCAAGGAGGATATCCGCAAGATGCTTTCAGATGGTACAAAGATGGTTTTTATCACTGCCGGTATGGGCGGCGGTACCGGTACAGGTGCAGCTCCTGTCATTGCTCACATTGCCAAAGACATGGGCATCCTGACTGTAGGTATCGTTACCATCCCCTTCTTGTTTGAAGGCGAACGCAAAATTATCCAGGCATTGAATGGTGTGGAAGAGATTGCCAAGAATGTAGATGCACTATTGGTTATCAACAACGAGCGTCTGCGCGAAATATATTCAGATCTGACCGTGATGAATGCCTTTGGTAAAGCCGATGATACATTAACAACTGCAGCCAAGAGTATTGCTGAGATTATTACACTGCCGGGTATCATCAACCTCGACTTTGCCGATGTTAATACAACCATGAAAGATGGCGGTGTTGCATTAATGAGTAATGGTTATGGCGAAGGTGAAGGACGTGTTCGTCAAGCAGTTGAAGATGCTCTTAATTCTCCGCTGTTGAGCAACAACGACGTGAAGAATGCTAAGAAAATCCTATTCAATGTATATTTCAGTGAAGAGGCCGAACTCCGCATGGAAGAGATGAACGATGTCCATAACTTCATGTCTGAATTCAACCGCGACATCGAAGTAATCTGGGGTACAGCAATCGATAATTCATTAGGGAACAAGGTAAAAATGACTATCCTTGCTACAGGATTCACCATGGACGATATTCCTCAGATTGCAGACAAACGTCGTGCAGAAGCTGCTCAGATGACAGAGGAAGAATTACGTCAGGAAGAAGAACGCCTGTTGAAAGCTCAGAAAGAGCGCGAACTTATCGGTAAGTACTATGGCATCTCTGCCGAGAAATCCGGCCGCTTTGTTACACGTGCTCAGTCAGTAGTGCTTTCTCAAGAAGAGTTGGACGAAGATGAGATAATTGCTCTGTTGGAAGACAATCCGACCTATAACAGAGATCCAAAAATCATCGCACGTGCTCGTTCCAAAATGGCCGGAGATATTGCTTCTGCCTCAGCAGCTGCCGTAACTCGTCCTTCGGTTCAGGGCAATAGAAGTAACAATCAGGCACGACCTGGAAACAGCCGTCCTGTTATCAGCTTCAGTTCATTCGGCAAAAAAGAGTGATAAAAAGGAAACATACATAATACGACACATACAAAGATCAATATAAAGTCTATGGATTTGTTTGAAAGAGTCAGCGAAGACATTAAAATCGCAATGAAGGCGAAAGATAAAGTAGCCCTCGAAACATTGAGAAATATAAAGAAGTTTTTCTTGGAGGCAAAAACAGCTCCGGGAGCGAATGACACATTAACAGATGCAGATGCCTTGAAAATCTTACAGAAACTAGCCAAGCAGGGAAAAGACTCTGCTGCTATCTTCTCAGAACAAGGAAGAGCTGATTTGGCAGAAGCAGAATTGGCACAAGTAAGGGTTATCGAAACCTACCTCCCAAAGCCCATGTCTGCAGAAGAGTTGGAAACTGCTTTAAAAGCTATCATTACCGAGGTAGGTGCTACCAGCCCGAAAGATATGGGTAAAGTAATGGGAGCTGCTTCTAAAGCATTAGCTGGCAAAGCCGAAGGACGAATCATTTCTGAAACTGTTAAGCGTTTGTTGGCTTAATTGAAATAAACTAACAAATTAAATACGGGGCTGTGTCAAAATGGTTGTTTTGATGCAGCCCTTTTAAGATTTGTCAGAATTAACAAAATACCATGTAATCATGATAACATTTACTTGCTGCCTCATTGCACTGATCTCCGGATATTTCATTTATGGTTCATACATAAACAAAGTGTTCGGTATTGATCCTGAACGTAAAACTCCAGCTTTCACCAAGCAAGATGGCGTTGATTTCATTCCCTTGCCTACCTGGAAAGTCTTTATGATTCAGTTCTTGAATATTGCCGGACTTGGCCCCATCTTCGGAGCTATCATGGGCGCTAAATTCGGTACGGCCTCTTTCCTATGGATTGTATTAGGCAGCATCTTTGCCGGAGCAACTCACGACTATATGGCAGGTATGATTTCGCTGCGCCGTGACGGAGAGAGTCTGCCCGAAATCATTGGATGCTATCTGGGTAATGGCTGCAAACAATTCATGCGCGGTTTCATTGTCCTGCTGATGACCCTTGTGGGAGCTGTTTTCGTTGCCGGACCAGCCGGACTTCTGGCCAGCTTGACTCCCGAACATCTCAATATAACCTTCTGGGTGATTGTTGTCTTTGCCTATTATATATTAGCGACACTATTACCCATAGATAAAATTATCGGTAAAATATATCCGCTATTTGCCATAGCCCTTTTGTTTATGGCCTCCGGAATCCTTGTCATGCTGTTCGTTACACATCCTCCTCTGCCTGAACTGAACGAAGGAATCACTAACAGCCAACCAAACGATTTACCCATCTTCCCCATCATGTTTGTCAGCATTGCCTGCGGCGCTATTTCCGGTTTTCATGCCACACAAAGTCCGCTGATGGCTCGCTGCCTAACCACCGAAAAGCATGCGCAACCCGTATTCTATGGCGCAATGATTGTAGAGGGTATCGTCGCTCTGATCTGGGCTGCTGCTGCCACCTATTTCTATCAGAACAATGGTATGGATGAAAATAATGCAGCCATCATCGTTGACAGTATCACCAAAGAATGGTTAGGTCCAACAGGAGCATTCCTTGCTATCTTAGGTGTTATTGCAGCCCCAATCACTTCTGGGGACACCGCTTTTCGCTCGGCACGACTCATTGTTGCAGACTTTTTGCATATCGAACAGAAAAGCATATTCAAACGTCTGATCATCTCCATTCCTTTATTTATTGTAGCCATCACTCTGTTGCTCTACAGCCAAAAAGACAAAGATGGATTCGATATGATTTGGAGATACTTTGCCTGGACCAACCAGACTCTAGCGGTATTCACCTTATGGACATTGACCGTCTATCTGGTCTCTGCCAAAAAGAACTATCTGCTAACATTACTCCCGGCTCTATTTATGACCGCTGTCTGCTCAACCTACATCCTCATTGCACCAGAAGGACTACAGCTAAAACCTATATTGGCTCAATCATTAGGTATAGGTATCACTCTTTTATCACTGATAGCCTTTCTACTATGGAAACGAAGATATGTGGCTAAGCAACAGTAGTAAAAAAGACGCGAGATATAAAAAAAGAGTAAATAATTAGAAGGTTTACAGTAAAAACTTATATTTGCATTGTCTTATACGAATTTGAATAGATATGTTGAAGCAACAGTTACAACAAAAGTTACAGCAAAAACTTTCTCCTCAGCAGATTCAATTGATACGTCTGCTGGAACTTCCGGCCATAGAGCTTGAAGAACGGGTAAAGCACGAACTGGAAGACAATCCTGCACTTGAGGAAGGAAAAGAGCCAGTTGATGACTTTGAGCGAACTGACAATGAAGATGATGATAATTCAATAATAACCGATAACGACACAGACCTTTCACTTGGCGATTATCTCACTGAAGATGATATTCCTGACTATAAATTGAGAGAGATAACCGAACGGACAGAAAAGAAAGAAGACATTCCTTTTTCAACCAGCCAATCGTTGAATGAGTATCTTTTGCAACAGTTGGGACTGCGCGATCTGCCCGAGAAGAAAGTGAAAATAGCTAAATATATCATTGGAAACATTGATGACGATGGATATCTTCGCCGCGACCTATCCGCTATTGCTGACGACCTAATATTTCAGGCCGGACAAGAGGTTGAAGAAAAAGACATCCAAGACATCCTAAGCATTATTCAGGATTTTGAACCAGTCGGAGTAGGAGCCCGTAATCTGCAAGAATGTTTGCTGATACAATTGGACAAAAAAGACCAAACACCATCAGTCAAATGGGCAACTCGTATTCTAAAAGAGTTCTTCACGGAATTTACTCGCAAGCATTACGACAAGATTCTGAAAGGACTGAATATCGATGAAGAAACCTTAAAGAAGGCGATTCACGAAGTTACGACTCTAAATCCCAAACCTGGTAGTGATTGGGGCGGATCCATAGAGATTGCCATGAGTCAAATCGTGCCCGACTTCATCGTAGAGGCTAATAACGGCGAGCTTACATTAAGTATGAACAACCGAGGTGTACCCGATCTGCGCATCAACAGAGAATATGCCGAAATGTTCCAAGACTATGTAGGCAACAAGGCAAATCAAACGACCCAAATGCGTGATACCGTCCAGTTTGTCAAGCAAAAGCTCGACTCTGCCCAATGGTTTATTGATGCCGTAAGGCAACGTCAAGAGACATTGCAGCGAACCATGGAGACCATACTCTTGCTGCAACGTGAATTTTTCCTGACAGGAGACGAACTGACTCTTCGCCCCATGATATTGAAAGATGTGGCAGAAAGAGCCGGTTACGACATATCCACCATCTCGAGAGTAAGCAACAGTAAATATGTTCAGACCAATTTTGGCATTTATCCGCTCAAGTATTTCTTCTCAGAATCAATGCAAACCGACAGCGGAGAAGAGATATCTACACGCGAGGTAAAAAACATAATGAAAGAGCATATTGATACTGAAGATAAGCATAAGCCGCTTACAGATGAAGAGCTAACTTCCATTTTGAAAGAGAAAGGATACATTATAGCTCGTCGAACAATTGCAAAATATCGAGAACAAATGGGGATTCCTGTTGCGCGTTTGCGAAAAGAAATATAAATTTGTGTAGTGATGAGATTATTGGCAAACATAGTATCTCTTCTGTTTCATCCATTGCTTATGGTAACCTACGGCATGATACTGGCGACAATGTTCACTTATCTATCCGTTTACCCTTCAATGATGAAGCTGATGGCTGTAGGAGGCACATTTTTTTCTACAGCATTGGTGCCAGGATTGTTTCTCCTTCTGATGATCAAGAGTAGATTGATCGCTGATGTAGAACTGTCTGACCGAAAAGAACGAACAGTGCCTTATCTAATCTTTATCACATCTATATTGTCATGTATATTTTTCCTGTATAAGCTATTGATACCTCTTTGGTTTCTATCACTGCTTGTCGGGGCATGTATAGCACTGTTTATGGCATTGTTCATAAATCTCTTTTGGAAGATCAGTGCACATGCAATAGGCATCGGAGGCCTGTTAGGTGGAATTATGGGAATATCCAAAATCCATCTGCTCAATCCTTACGGATGCTTCATTGTTGTTATCCTAGTCGCCGGTTTACTGGGGACTTCGCGTATTATTTTGAAAAGACATACACCAATGCAGGTTTATGTTGGTTTTTGTCTAGGATTTATATGTACATTTGTAACCTCATTATTGAGTTATATTTATTTATTCATTTAATAAAACACTAGAATTATGAATTTTCCTGCAGAGTTAAAGTACACAAAAGACCATGAATGGATCCGTGTAGAAGGTAATGAAGCTTACGTTGGTATCACAGACTACGCACAGAGCGAATTAGGTGAAATCGTTTACGTAGATATTACTACAGAAGGTGAAACAGTTGAACAAGAAGAAGTATTCGGTACTATCGAAGCTGTTAAGACTGTATCTGACTTGTTCATGCCTGTAACAGGTGAAGTATTGGAAGTTAACCCGGAATTGGAAGACGCTCCTGAATTAGTTAACCAGGATGCTTATGGCAAAGGTTGGTTAATCAAGGTTGCTCTTGCTGATCCTGCTGCTGTAGAAGGTCTATTGTCTGCTGCTGAATACGAACAGTTAATCGCAAAATAAATGACTCCAGTCGTTAGTATAATCATGGGCAGTACTTCGGATCTGCCCGTGATGGAAAAAGCAGCCAAGTTTTTGGATGAGATGGAAATCCCATTCGAAATGCATGCATTGTCTGCTCACCGTACTCCTGCTGAAGTAGAAGAATTTGCCAAAAATGCCAAGGGACGTGGAATCAAAGTAATCATCGCTGCAGCAGGTATGGCTGCTCATCTTTGCGGTGTTATCGCTTCTATGACAACTGTTCCTGTCATTGGTGTACCCATCAATTCCACATTGGACGGTATGGATGCACTGTTGGCCATCGTACAGATGCCTCCGGGCATTCCTGTCGCTACAGTCGGAATCAATGGTGCGCTCAATGCCGGTATATTGGCTGTTCAAATGTTAGCTGTCAGTGACGAAGAGTTACAAAAGAAGTTATCTGCCTATAAGGAAGAGCTGAAAACGAAAATCGTCAAGGCCAATCAAGAATTAGCAAAAGTTTCTTTTAAATACAAAACAAATTAATTGACAGTTATCAATTAGCAATCGGCAGTTAACAGTTGACTGTTCTCACAAACGGACACCTGTCAGCTGTCGATTGTCTATTTCTTACTGTCTATTATCCTATGCAAAATGGATTATTTTAATTATACACGTCGTAAATCATCTGAAGTTCATATTGGGAATACGCCTATGGGCGGTAACAATCCGATCCGCATTCAATCCATGGCCAATGTTTCAACAATGGACACCGAAGCTGCAGTCAGCCAAGCCATCCGCATGATTGAAGCTGGGGCTGAATATGTACGTTTCACTGCACAAGGTGAACGTGAAGCCCATAACTTAGGAGAGATTCGTAAGAAGTTAAAAGCCGATAACTATAACACTCCATTGGTTGCAGATATCCATTTCAACCCCAGAGCAGCCGATGTGGCAGCAACAACTGTCGAAAAAGTCCGTATCAATCCAGGTAACTATGTTGATAAGGTAAAAACATTCAATCTGCTGGAATATACAGACGAAGAATACGCTATTGAACTACAAAAAATACGAGATCGCTTTATCCCTTTTCTTGACATTTGCAAAAAACAGGGCACTGCTATCCGCCTGGGTGTAAACCACGGATCATTATCTGATCGTATCATGAGCCGCTATGGAGACACACCGGAAGGCATGGTTGCCAGTTGCATGGAATTCTTGCGTATCTGTAAAGAAGAGAATTTCCCCAATGTTGTTATCTCTATCAAGGCTTCAAACACTGTTATCATGGTAGAGACCGTGCGCCTATTGGTACAAACTATGGATGCAGAAGACATGCATTATCCATTGCATTTAGGTGTAACTGAGGCCGGTGAAGGCGAGGACGGACGTATCAAGAGTGCCGTTGGCATCGGAACACTGCTGGCCGATGGCATCGGTGATACAATCCGTGTCTCATTAAGTGAAGATCCTGAAGCAGAGATGCCGGTTGCCCGTAAACTGAGAGATTATATTCTCGAACGCGAAGGTCACACTCCCATTCAAGCAACAATGGCACAGAACTTTAACCGCATAAAGATATCACACCGTGTGAGCCGCATGGTCGAAGGTATTGGTGGCACAGCTATGCCTATCGTTATCTCGGACCGCAGCAATGGCGATTTTGAATTTGACTATAGCTCTCTACCCGATTTCATCTATATTGGCAAAGAAGATCCGGACAATCTGCCCAACACTTTCCGCCTATTAGTTGATGCTCTTTTCTGGAAAGAGAGACCAAATGCTTACCCCTGTTTCATTGCCTCTGAGATTGATGAACTGAAGAATTATTCAACAGCACTGAAGTTTATCCGTCTAACCTATGCAGACATGAGTGATCATGTATTGGAGGTATTGAAGGCCGATCCTACGGTTGTCGTGCTACTGAGCACCCATCATCGCAATGGTGTAGGCTCACAACGCGCCGCTATGCACAAGCTACTGATTGCCGGATGCGATGTACCAGTTGTGCTGCATCACGATTATTGTGAACGTGAAGTTGAATCACTGCAGTTGAAATCTGCAGCTGACTTAGGTCCGTTGCTATTAGATGGATTTGGTGATGGCGTGATGATTCACAACGAAGGCCTACATGCACAGATTGCCGACCGCTGTATGTTCGGTATCCTGCAAGCTGCCCGCGTACGCATCAGCAAAACAGAATACATCTCCTGCCCAAGTTGTGGACGTACACTTTATGACATCCAGTCAACGATTGCCCGCGTCAAAGAAGCGACCTCACATTTGAAAGGCTTGAAGATCGGCATCATGGGCTGTATCGTAAACGGTCCGGGCGAAATGGCTGATGCTGATTATGGATACGTAGGTGCAGGAAGAGGACAGATCAGTCTCTATAAAGGCAAAGAATGTATCTTGCGAAACATTCCAGAAGCAGAAGCAGTTGAACGTTTGGTCCAACTGATCAAAGACAATGGCGATTGGCAAGATTAACCGTAGCCGCTCTATAATCACAAAATACTTTTACCCGTTGGCGGTGTTTTTATTATAATTGCAAGCTATCTCGCAGAAATGGGCTTGTGGTCCCTTTTCCAAAAAGGTCGGCAGCTTTTTGGAAAAAGGGCGCACCCTTTTTAGAAAAAGGTCGGCAGCTGTAGTTTTGATTGCTTTTTTCAATGCCTTTCTCTTTTATATTTTCCTGATCACTCGTACATTTGTAAAATGAAGCAGGAACGTAAATATTCAACAGCACATCCTCTCCATCCGAGGATTCATAAAGTAACCTTTATGCTCAACGATGAAGAGTATAATGCCGTAAAACGTTATCTTGCCAAATATAAGATTATCAATAAATCCCGCTGGTATCGCGAGACGATTCTTTCCCACATCCTCAAAACACTGGAAGAGGATTATCCTACCTTGTTCAATGAAAATGAAATGAGAAGATGAGAAATCCCTTTGATGACAACTATTTCATGAAACAGGCTCTAATAGAGGCTAAGGCAGCAGCGAATGAAGGTGAAGTTCCGGTTGGAGCCATTATTGTCTCAGACAATCAGATTCTTGCACGAGCTCACAACCAGGTAGAGCGACTGAAAGATGTTACTGCTCATGCCGAGATATTGGCTATTACAGCCGCTACCCAAGCATTAGGAGGAAAGTATCTGACAAAATGTACCCTGTATGTAACCGTAGAGCCCTGCATCATGTGTGCCGGTGCAATCGGTTGGGCACAAATCAGCACAGTTGTCTTTGGCTCATCCGACAAGAAACGAGGCTATCAAGAATTTGCTCCCAAAGCATTACACGCAAAGACAATTGTAAAAAGTGGCATCATGGAAAAAGAGTGCACAGAACTGATGCAATCCTTTTTTAAGGCCAGACGATAAAGATGCAACAAATGCCTATTTGATCTCTTCATATTCAACATATTCGCCCTCATCAGCAGCAAAGATCTTGTGCGGCGAATGATGTTTCGACCGATTCTTCGGTTCTGCTTCTCCATACGCTTGCTGTTCATTATAGGAATGAGAAGATGTGGCATGTCTTGTGGACTGTTTATTATCACCAAACAGAAGTCTTTTGAACATACGTACCAAAGAAAGACCCATCACTAAAATAAACAAGAAGAAAAAAACAATTATAAGAAATAAGAATTTAACCATATTACTGATATAAGGTTTTCAACTAAGAGAACATAAAAAGCCTAGAGTTTGTTTATCCCTTACGGTTAAAAAGAGACAAAATAATATACAACAGTATTGTTCCTGATATACCCAAGAAGCCCCATACTACAACAAACAGGATGGCACATCCTACCAATATATAACGTAATTCATTTCCCTTCCAAGTTAATGATTTCACTTTCAATGAAAACATGGGAATCTCGGAAACCAACAACAATGAGGTTGCTATCGCCAACAAAACAGCTCCCAAAGCAAACATGCCTGCATGCAATGAGAAAATAGGCTGCAATGAATAAAGAGCTGATCCCCAAAACAGTGCATGTGCCGGCACAGGAAGTCCTATAAAAGAGGTGGTCTGACGATCATCAATATTGAACTTAGCCAAACGCAGACCGGAAAAGACCGGAATAACAAAGGCCAGATAAGGAACATACATATTCCATGAACCCAAAGGTAAATAAGCGGACAAATCGCTCAATACTGAAAAGAGCATCATACCCGGAGCAACACCAAAACTCACCATATCCGACAAAGAATCCAAATCCTTGCCTATGGGAGAAAAGGCCTTCAACATACGGGCGGCAAAACCATCCATAAAATCAAATACAGATGCGATAATGATCCAGATAACCGCATAATACAAATCACCTTGCAAAGCTAAGACGCTTGCTACACATCCCGAGAAAAGACTGCAACAAGTAATCGTATTCGGTATATACTTCTTCATAACTATTTAGGTAAACGAGCTATTACTGTCTGATTTCCTGTCACCTGCTGATCCATCTCTACCAAAACCTCTGATCCTAACGGCAGATACAAATCTACACGTGAACCAAACTTGATGAATCCCATATGTTCATTCACATCACAAGTCTCACCCGGCTTCGAATAGGTAACAATACGGCGAGCCAATGCTCCAGCAATCTGACGGACCAAGATATCATATCCCTGCTTAGTCGTAATCACAACGGCCGAACGTTCGTTCTCGGTACTGCTCTTAGGCAGATAGGCTGCCATGAATCGTCCATTCTGATGGGCTACAGATTTAACCACACCATTCACAGGGAACCAGTTGGCATGTACGTTGAATACGGACATGAAAATAGAAACCTGAAGGCATTTCTTTTTCAAGACCTCCTTCTCGTCCACCTCTTCAATGGCAACAATTGTGCCATCAGCCGGCGCTATCACCATACCTTCCGGATCGAAAGGGAAACGACGAAAAGGACTACGGAAAAAGTTTAGTATTAACAGGAACAACACAGACGAAACAGAGGCTACGGAATAGAACAGCCATCCGGTGCCAATTGTATGGTACAAAGCAACATTCACGATAAACAATATCGTAAATAACGTCAATAACAAACCCGTTCCCTCTTTATGTACTTTCATTTAATTCTGCGTTGTTCAATACTTACAATTTGCAAAAATATTCATTTTTACCGAATATCAAAAATATATCACCCCTTCACTGCTTCAATTTTATCTAATTCCACGTACCAGAGGTAACCTTCTACGTGTAAATAACCCATTTTCCGAATCAAATTCAAATAATTCCTCACCTGACTGTGATGACGCTGATTCTCTTTTTCTCCAAACTTATAATCTACCACAACCACCCGATCGGCATAAATCATCACGCGGTCGGGACGCTTTGAGTGAGTTTGACCGGATAGAATATCCACCTCATTCATCACGCGGGCTGTTCCATCATACCAAGCCAACACCTCGGACTTGCTTAGCAGCTGTTTCAATCGGCCGGATAATTCTTCGGCCTCTTGACTGTCGATAATACCGGCTTGACGATAATGCTTGATCGACGACGCAATGTCGTTCACCGTCTGGATACGGCTCAACACCTCATGCATCAAAGTTCCATGTTTACGACGTTTGTCATCAAAGAAGAAACCCTTACCATAAAGACGCAACTGCAGACGGTCATCAAAAGCGACAGAGCTGAGTCGTCCCATGCCAATCTCCTCGATCGAATCGTCACACTTCTTCTCTTGTGGATGCCACCAGTCGCCCAACTCAAACAAACCTTCTTCCCTATTAAATGCCTCTGGCATCAATAATAACGAATCGCCATCTCGCGTATCAGAGACTTCGGAACACAAAGAGGCCCACAACAGCGTGGATATAGAGTTGACCTTCTCCATCTCTCCACTCTTGGCCTGTAGCTTTTTAGGACGTGGAGCCAATACCAGTAATTCCTCTTTTGAACGTGTAAAGGCTACATATAATGTATTCAGATTATCAATAAAGGCATGCAGACGTTCTACAAAATAGTCCTTCGCAAAATAGGTGTTACTTAAGGCTGAGCTATAACGCACAGGCACCAGATGCAGACGATCAAAGGGTTTCTCTTGTGGATGACACCATAATATCACCGGCTTGAAAGGCTTATGATCGATTTCCCAATCACAGAAGGGCACAATCACAGCCTTGAATCCCAGTCCTTTTGATTTATGCACCGTTAAGATACGAATTGCATCCTGACCATCGGGAGTTGCAATGGTCTTTTGGCAACCACTCTCGTCCCACCACTTCAGGAAACGGTTGAGATCGGAACTCTCCTTTTGGGAAAACTCGGCCACCATATCTAAAAAGGCCTGGACAAACACCTGCTCACTTTCAGGAATCATATCGGCAAAGAGACGATACAATTTCTCTGTCATCTCATATAATGACTGACAACCCAAGGCCAACAGCTCTTTCTTCTGCTTCTCAAAATTCTCGGCCGATTGTTTATTCTCAAAGCCTCCACTCAATACCGTATAGGCATAAAAAGCCATCCGCTCATCTGTCTCATTTTCCGGATTCCGCAAATAACGAAACAGAGCTATCAATAAACGTATCACCGGCGAGCGGCTCACAAAAAGAGCTTCATCCGACAAGATATCATAGTGATAATGATCGGAAGGATGTTCTTCCTTATAAGCCAATAGCGTATCGGCTATACGAGCGCCCTCTTGATTGGTACGTACCAAAATAGCAATATCTTTCAAGGTATAGCCATTGTCTTGCAACTGCTCCAGCATCTGAGGCAGACGTTGCATGGCCTCTTCTTTCCAATCGGTCTCTTCGGTCTCTTCGAGAAAGTCAATGCGCACATGGCCCAATTTCTGCTGGAAAGGAGGCGGCACTTGTTGATAGCTTTTATCGTAAGCCGACACCAGCTTCGTTGCATATTGAGCTCGCTCCTCCTCATTCAGCGAAGAATTTTCCAGATTCTCATTATAGAGTTGTTGCAACACAGCCGGAGCAACCGTAAACAAGGCATTATTAAAGGCAACAATATGACGGCAACTGCGCCAATTCTCCTTCAAGGTCTCTTCCTGCAGTTCTTCTATCGAGAAGTCGCGCTGCACCTGCTCATCCAACAGTTTCCAATCCGAATTACGGAAACGATAGATGCTCTGCTTCACATCTCCCACAATCAGATTATCATGCTGATGAGCCAGACTCTCCTCGATCAACGGACGAAAGTTCTCCCACTGCATGCCACTGGTATCCTGGAATTCATCAATCATATAATGATCGACAAAAGTTCCCGTCTTCTCATAGATAAAAGGTGCATCACTGCCTCCGATCACCTTGTTGAGCAATTCCGTTGTATCTGCAATCAACATCACATTCTTCTCCTCACGATAACGGGCAATCTGTTGTGATATATCGGTCAGGATACCCAACGTATAATAGAAACGAACAATCTCTTTGGCCGTGTTATAAACGGTCAGATCCGAAAAGAGTGTCACAACCGCTTTGATACAGTCGTTCAGTCCATCGTGGAAGAGACAACCGATTGTCTGACGCAGAGCTGGAGAAGTTGTCTTTACATTATAACATCCCTCTTTATTATCAACCAACCCACAGAAGGTTGCAGAAGGTGGTTTCATCTCGCCTCGTGCCAATCGGCCGAAAAAGAACATCGGAGAACGGTTTCCCCATTTAAAGTCGGAAGGTTGTAGGCCATAATCTGCCATCAGCTTCATGCCACGCTCGCCCAACTGCTTTGCCTCGCTCTCAACCGAATGGATCACGGCAAACAGATCACTCTTATACTGTTCCAAAGCCTGCTTATCGGCAATATCGGCACACACTTGCTCGCTAAATGCCTTATAGCTCTCCTTAAACACCTCTTTTCCCAGTGACATGATGTCTCGCCGCAAGTTCCATTCACTGCCACTCTCAATCTTATCAGCAGCAAATTTCAGTAACCATCCCAACAGTTCCTTATTCTCGGGTTTATCCAAATCGCCCAACAGACGATCGATAGCCTCGGTCAATACAAGATCTTGATCCATCTCGATACCATAGCCACCTTGTAAACCTATTTCACGGGTAAAGGCACGCATCGTCTGCTGGAAAAAGCGGTCGATTGTACTGATATTAAAGGCCGAATAGTCATGAAGCAGAGCAATCAACAGACGAGAAGCCTGGTCTCGTAATTGTTTCTCGGTCAAGCCATAAGTTTCAGACAACATACCCACATAATCCGAAGGTTGTCCCGAAGCCAGATTATACAGTTCCTCCACAATGCGTCCCTTCATCTCATCCGTCGCCTTATTGGTAAAGGTCACGGCCAAGATGCGCCGGAAAGCAGCCGGCTGTGTAAACAGCAGACGCAAATATTCACCCGTAAGCTTATGAGTCTTACCAGCTCCTGCAGATGCCCGATAAATTGTCAACATATCAAATCATGCGACTTTTAGTATATCCTTCTTTCTGTAAGATCTCCAACACTTTGGCACGGAAGTCGCCCTGAACGATGATTTCTCCCTCTTTGGCTGATCCGCCAACACCGCATTTCACCTTCAACATCTTGCCCAAAGCGGCCAAGTCGTCAGCTGTGCCACAAAATCCTGTAATCAGCGTAACCATCTTACCTCCGCGGTTTCGCTTGTCCAAAGAGATACGCAATGGCTGTTTGGCAGCAGGCAATGTCTCCTGCTCCTCTTCTTCACCCGTATCATATTGAAAATCGGGGTTTGTTGAATACATCACACCCAATCTGTCTTTCCAGTCATTCTTTTTCATATTCCATTCTTTTATGATTCCAAAGTTACAGAATCCTCTGATTTACGGAAATATTCCTTCCTCTTTTCCTCGTTTATGACACGACAAAAAGGGCCGTATCAAAACAACCATTTCGACACAGCCCTTTCTTTCTCGTTGGCAACGCTGCCAACGCCATTACATGATCAATTGTGCACCAATGTTCCGATATTTTCACCGCTCATTACCTTCTTCAGGTTACCAACGGTATCCATATCGAACACGATGATCGGAAGATTATTCTCTTTACACATGGTTGTGGCAGTCAAGTCCATCACCTTCAAGCCACGTGCATAGATTTCGTCATAAGTAATATCCGTAAATTTAGTAGCTGTCGGATCCTTTTCGGGATCGGCTGTGTAGATACCATCCACACGTGTACCTTTCAACATGACATCGGCTTCAATTTCAATACCGCGCAAAGAAGAACCGGTATCAGTTGTGAAGAAGGGATTTCCTGTTCCACCCGACATAATCACGACATTACCCTGTTCCAGCAGTTCAATGGCACGCCATTTATTATAGAACTCGCCGATCGGTTCCATGCGGATAGCAGTCAGTACCTTAGCTTTCACACCCTGAGCAGTCAAAGCAGAACTCAAGGCCAAGCTATTGATAACAGTTGCCAACATGCCCATCTGGTCGCCCTTTACACGGTCAAAACCTTTAGAAGCACCACTTAATCCGCGGAAAATATTTCCTCCGCCGATAACAATACCAATCTGTACTCCCATTTCTGCTATCTCTTTAATCTGAGCAGCATATTCGTTCAAACGTACTTCGTCTATTCCATATTGTTTACCTCCCATCAGCGACTCACCGCTTAACTTCAGAAGGATTCGTTTATACTGAGCCATATTTTGCTGTTTTTTTGTGTTGTTCTGTGCAAATGTACACATAAAAGTTCGATTGCCTACGCATCAGCTCACGATATATTTATCCCAAATCCGTCATTAGATTACGATTCTTGTTAGTACTTGTTTGAAACTGATTGCAATGGCTGCGTTGAAGGCACATTCATCAACCATAAAAATACAATAAGCCAATGGGCGGGAAAGAGACTGCTAATCCGGTCAAAAAGGAGTAAGCTATTTCCGGAAATTGGGTGCCTACTCCTTTCCGACGGAGTAGTTATTCCGTCCCAACGGAGTGCCTACTCAATTTCAAAAAAGTCCCTACCCTTTTTTCAAAAAGTCTATAGACTAATCCCGAAAAGTCTATAGACGCCTGAAATACAGTATATAACCTCCATCGAGAGGGTGTTTACACCGAGACCCATTCTTTCGATAATTCCAGCAGAATCGCCCATCGTTTCAGACAAATTTGTCTCCTGTTTCCAGCGAACAACAACCCTAAAAAAATTACAATAACTACTCGTTATGGCCGCTGTTGGTGTACCAAAAAACGCACACAAGACTGCCTTTTTAACCCAATTTGGATTAAATGAATGAACTGTGATGTCCAGGAAAGCGGAAAGGAGCTTTGCTTCTGTACAGCAATCTATAACCATAAAAAAGGCTGCGCCAAAACAACCATTCTGACACAGCCTCTTCTTTTATTCTTAATCCAATCTATTACAACTTATGGATAACCTTCATCATCTGTTCACCCAAGCCAATGGTATAACCCTGTGAAACAAAGACTACACGGTTAAATGTATCGGCAATGATAAAGATTGGCAATGTATTCGGATTAGACAGCTTCATGGCAGAAACCATCTCTTTCTGAATAGCATTGTTAATGTCGATACCGTAAGTGATAGTAGTCGGCAATTCTCCGAACTCTTTCGCATCAAAGCTCTTATAACCCTTTTCATCGGGGAACAGCAATACGATGCTACGACCCCACTCTTCCAACTCTTTCTTAACGGCAGCGATGTCACGCATAGCATGGTTGGTCGGTTCCTGACGAGCGCCCAATACGGCCACGATATAATAACCACGACCCGTAGTAGCCAACAGACTTGTCTCTTTACCGTCATCGGCACGATTGAACTTGTTTTCAGAATTGAAGTTACCAATCACCTGAATCTCGTCCTTGCTTTCACGCATCTCCATCTTGATAGATGTAGTCTTGTCCGGCTCAACATTGAAGAAAGTCAGCTCGACCAATACACTACCGTTTGCCATACGAGAACCTGTTACCAACAGATAATTACCTTCGTCCAATGTCAACGGATTCTTCAACAATCCGCTCCAAGTGTCACCAATACCCATATCCACATCGCCAGTCTCAAAATTCAGTGTCTGCAACTGTGCATTATCTTTCAATTTTGCAATTGTGAAGTGGCTATAATACTTCGGATTCTGTAACACTTTAATTGGTTTGTATGAAGCAACAACTTTACCCTGCTTAGCAACTACCTGCTCTGCAGCTTCGAAATCGACATCGACCCAATTGTTACCCTTGAAATACTGAACCTTGCCGGCAATCGGTTCGATACGTGCCGGAATACCCATACTACGAGCAGTAGATACAAAGAAGATGTCACGTGAATTATTATCAGCTACACGAGATTTCCAAACACCCATCGGCATGATAGGAATACGCTGTTCGTTCAAGGCATTGTTAATTGTGATATTGCTCTTTACCCATTCAACCCACACCTGCGGATCTTCAACAGCCTGCTTAGCTAAAGCAGCATCAATATTCTCAGCAAAGAACTGCTTATAAGGAGTTAAAAATTCATTTCTGACACGCGGATTCATTACATATTCTACAAACAGATCACTCTCAACAGCAGGAGTATAATTCAAATGATCGGCCAATACGGCTGCCGGTGTATCACGCAAGTCCTTAGCAGAAACAGCATCCAGCAGAGCCATTGCTGTCGCACGTTTATCGGCCGGAGTTTCACGCAGGAATTTCTCCAATTCAGCCCAGTTACCACGGCTGCCAATCATAAACTTCTCAGTCTGTGCAGCATCAATATTCAACTCCTGCGCCAAAGCAGCTGCCTTTTCTGCTGTATAGAAAGTAGCGACATAGGCATTACGGATCGCATCCTCTTCCAACAGACGTTTGGCATTAGCCTCTTTCTGTTCAGGAGTTACTTCTGGCATATTATTGCCCTCTACCGGAGGAATAATATCCAGACTAATTGTTTCGGTATCACCTGGTTGCTTATCCAATGTAATGGTTACATTCTCATCCTTGCCAAAAGAAACCTTGCCATAACCGAACTTACCATCTTTCGTAGCCCATACCAACATGTCACCCTTTCCGGCAGACAAGAAGCTCTTTCCCTCTTTGTCGGTCAACTTCTGAGCAACAGAATAAAATTCAGCATAGTTATAGATCTTATACTCAACCATAGCACCTTCTACCGGTTTGCCCTCTTTGTCAACAACTGTGATGTAGGCCTTAGCGGTAGGAGCATAGTTATCAATCACATTAATTTCAGTGTAGCCATCTGTCTCTTTCATGATCTCTTCGGGACCAACATACTTACCAAACACTTTAGTATGCATCAACATACCACGGTAAGCCGGACCGTTGAACCAACCTAAGTTCAACACGGGTTCGGGCTCACAAGCGCCAAAGAAACACCATTTGCCATCGACCCAAGCCTCAACCCATGCATGGTTGTCGTCGGTATGTGCCCAACGCGGCGTATATACCTGACGAGCCGGAATACCCACGGCACGCAAGGCTGCCACCGTAAAAGTTGACTCTTCGCCACAACGTCCATAGGCGGTCTTAACAGAGGCCAACGGAGAGCTGGTACGAGCATCTGAAGGAGTATAGATCACCTTTTCATGACACCAGTGGTTTACCTCCAACACGGCATCATACAAAGAGAGACCTTTCACGCGATCTTTCAATTCGTCATAGAAGATCCAACGGCTATCGTCCAGGTTTTCATTATTGATACGTACCGGCAAAACGAAATGACGGAAAATCACCTCCGGAATCTGTTTACCCCAAGGCATTTCTTTCTGTGCCTTCATAGATGAGCGAATGTTCTTCAGATAGAAATCACCGCTATAGTCAGTAATGTCTCCTATCGGCATGTAGGCATACAAAAACGTAAGCGCTTCCTTCTCTTCGGGAGTCATCTGGCTGTTAAACACTGCAAAGAGATCTCCATTGGGCAGAGCCTCTTTCTTTGCTTGAAAATCTTTTTCTACTTCTGCACGATAAGCATCATCAGAAATAAAATGTTGCTGCTTGCTGCAACCGACCATCATCAGGAAGACGGTCAACAAAGTCAATAAATGTTTTTTGTTCATAAAATGGAAATATAGATGCCAAAATTAGTCATTAAACAAATAATACGCAAACATTTCACATAATAACATATTGCGACATTGAATCCTATCTTTTTTGGAAAAATTTTACGACCTTTGAAGCAAGAATAAAAATAGAAAAAGTAAAAATTACAAACCTATGTTTCACAACGCAGAAGAGATCTTACTAATCGCCTCTATTATTTTGATCTTCAGTATTTTCGCTGGGAAAGCAGGCTATCGTTTCGGCCTACCGGCCTTGTTATTGTTTCTTGGAGTAGGAATGCTATTTGGTAGCGATGGATTGGGTATCCAGTTCAGCAACCCTCACATCGCCCAATTTATCGGTATGCTTGCCTTGAGTATTATCCTTTTCTCCGGCGGTATGGACACCAAAATAGCCGAAGTCAAACCGATTGCGCCCCAAGGCATTATACTGGCCACATTGGGCGTATTGGCAACGACCTTTATCACCGGCGGATTTATCTATTGGATATCAACCTTTGCCACTCGCTACATTACGCTGACATTTCCCGAGTCACTACTGTTGGCTGCCGTCATGTCATCAACCGACTCTGCTTCGGTATTCTCCATTCTAAGAAGTAAAGGCATCTATCTGAAGCAAAGACTTCGCCCTACGCTGGAGTTGGAAAGTGGTAGTAACGACCCGATGGCTTATATGCTTACGCTGATCTTAATCAGCTATATCGAAAACGGCGGCATGAATCTGGCCTCAGCCGGTTTGTCTCTATTGATACAGCTAACGGTGGGCGCACTGGCCGGTTACCTTTTTGGTCGAGTCATCATCTTCACCATCAACCGCATCAACATCGACAACAACTCGTTATATCCCATCCTCATCATGGCTGCTGCCTTCCTGACCTTCTCAGGAACGACTCTCTGTAAAGGAAACGGTTACTTAGCCGTCTATATTGCCGGACTCGTTGTTGGAAATGCCAAGATTATCCATAAAAAAAGTATCGGTACATTCTTCGATGGTTTTGCCTGGCTGTGGCAGATTGTGATGTTCCTCACGCTGGGTCTGCTGGTCAATCCGCACGAACTGCTTCCGGTCTCAAGTCTGGGCTTGGCTATCGGTATCTTCATGATCGTGTTTGCACGCCCAATCAGTGTCTTCCTCTGTCTGTTGCCCTATAAGAATTTCGACTTGAAAGGTAAGCTCTATATCTCATGGGTCGGATTGCGCGGAGCCGTGCCGATCATCTTTGCAACCTATCCGATGATTGCCGGACTCACCTATGCCAATCTGTTCTTTAACGTGGTCTTCTTCATCACCATACTATCGCTACTTATCCAGGGAACAACGGTGACTTTGGCGGCCAAATGGTTACAACAAATTGATGTGCCGGAAGATACGGATGCTTTTGGCATTGAACTGCCCGAAGAGATCAAGAGCGTCATGAGTGAAATTGATATTACACCGCAAGTCTTGTCACATGGTAACAAACTGATGCAGCTGGAATTGCCCGACCACACTTTGGCGGTTATGGTCAAACGCGGTGGACGCTATTTCATTCCCCGTGGCAATACCGAGCTGAAAGAGAATGACAAGCTGCTAATGATCTCGGACAACGACGAGGCTTTGCTACAGTCTTATGATTCATTGGGAGTAACCAACTATACATTAAAGAAGAATTAAAACAATCCATCAAAACAATGCATCTATGGCCATAAAAAAAGATAAAGTCCTTTGGGCAGACGATGAAATAGATCTGCTAAAACCTCACATCTTTTTTCTCCAAGACAAAGGATACGAAGTGGTTCCTGTGATCAGCGGACAAGATGCCATTGATTGCTGTAAAGAACAGAACTTCGATATCATCTTCTTGGATGAAAATATGCCGGGGCTTACCGGACTGGAAACGCTCTCTCTCATTAAAGAGATTGATCCGAATGTGCCAATCGTGATGGTGACCAAGAGCGAAGAGGAAAGTATCATGAACCAGGCAATCGGAAACAAAATTGCCGATTATCTGATTAAACCGGTCAATCCCAATCAGCTGTTGCTATCGATCAAAAAGAATGTACACAAGAATGTGATCATCTCGGAAACGACAACGGTGGGCTATCAGCAGGAGTTCGGCCGTATCGGCATGCAGATCAACGACTCGCTCACGGCAGAAGACTGGATTGATGTCTATAAGAAACTGGTCTATTGGGAACTGGAGCTTGAAAACAGCCAGGTGCAAATGGCCGATATGTTACGGATGCAAAAAGAGGAGGCAAACAATGCGTTTGGCAAGTTCGTAAAGAAGAACTATGCCGATTGGATTCAAAATCCTTCTGATCGCCCTTTGATGAGTCCCGATCTGTTCAAGAAAAAGCTCTTCCCTGCGCTCGACAATGGGGAGAAATTCTTCTTTATCCTGATAGATAACTTCCGGCTGGATCAGTGGCGTTCGGTCAAAGAGCTGTTGGCGGACCATTACTCCATTGATGAGAATCTCTATTACAGCATCTTGCCTACGGCTACACAATATGCACGTAATGCCATCTTCTCGGGCTTGATGCCGCGACAGATCGAACAGATGTTTCCCGAACTGTGGGTCGATGAAGACAGTGAAGAGGGGAAAAACCTCAACGAGGCGCCCTTTATCCAGACGCAGATCGATCGCTTCCGCAAGAAATATAGCTTCTCCTACAACAAGGTGCACGACTCTCAGTATGGCGAAAAGCTGCTGAACAATATCGATTCGTTGACACATAACCAGCTAAATGTAGTGGTACTGAACTTTGTGGACATGTTGTCGCATGCCCGCACCGAGAGCAAGATGATTCGCGAACTGGCCCAAAGCGAAGCGGCCTACCGCAGCTTGACCAAATCGTGGTTCCAGCATTCATCTACCTTGGAACTGTTCAAACGGATTGCCTCCAAAGGCTACAAGGTGATTATCACAACCGACCACGGAACCATCCGCGTAACCGATCCGGTGAAGGTGATTGGTGACAAAAACACCAATACCAACCTGCGCTACAAAGTAGGCAAAAACTTGAGCTATAATCCGAAAGAGGTATTTGAGATTCGTGATCCGGAGAAAGTGGGATTGCCGTCGCCCAACTTGAGCAGTAAATATATCTTTGCCATGGGTAACGACTTCTTTGCCTATCCCAACAACTACAACTATTATGTTTCTTATTATAAAAACACCTTCCAACATGGCGGTATCTCTATGGAGGAAATGCTGATTCCGTTTATCACGATGGAACCAAAATAATATTAACTTTGCAACTCGAAACAACACAAAGCTAAAAATATGAATACAATCAAAATAGATAGTCTTGACACAATCCATCAGGCGGCTCATGACTTCATCGCTCAGATGGACGACCGCACAGTGTTTGCTTTTCATGGAAACATGGGTGCCGGTAAAACAACCTTCATCAAAGCAATCTGCGAAGAGCTGGGTGTAGAAGATGTCATCAATAGTCCGACCTTTGCCATCATCAACGAATATCGTAGCGAAGAGACCGGTGAACTGATCTATCATTTCGACTTCTATCGCATCAACAAACTGAGCGAAGCGGAAGATATAGGTACAGAAGATTATTTCTATAGCGGTGCGCTCTGCTTCATCGAATGGCCCGAAAAGATTGAAGAGTTGTTGCCGGGTGATGTAGTTAATGTCACGATTACAGAGAATGCAGATGGCTCACGTACTGTAGAAATAGATTAATGCCATCATGAGCCCTTCTGAATATTTTATCCTTGTCTTATTCATTGCCTTAGGACTATTCTCTCTGATTGCAGCCCTGTTCAATTTCGACTGGTATTTCCAAACTGGCGGAGCAAAGACCTTCGTCAACCAGCTGGGACGAACCGGTGCCCGGTGGTTTTATGCACTGTTGGGAATAGGTCTGATTGCCTGTGGAATTGCTGGATTTATCTATTGGTAACAGACATACCTGTTGAGGTAAACAAGAACGGCATCATAATTGTAAACTGCCGTATTGCTTTCGGAATCCGACCTCAACTCCTTATATTTTATTCAGACACTCCTAAAAGGGGCTGCACCGAAAACAATCGTTTCGGTGCAGCCCCTTATAAATTCTTAGCTCTTCAGCCTATCTAATAGGCAAGTAATGAGGATGTGGATTTAGACAAAATCAGATGCTTACACCAACTCAAAATCCAATTGCTTGCGCTCGAGGTTTGCCTGAGCCACACGGACCGTGATTGGATCGCCCAAGCGGTACTGCTGCTTCTTGCGGCGACCTATCAGGCAATAGTTCTTTTCATCAAACTCATAGTAATCATCATCCAAATCTCGCATCGGAACCAAACCTTCACATTTATTCTCGTTCAATTCCACATACAAGCCCCATTCCGTTACACCAGAGATAACGCCATCGAACACCATGCCGAGCTTATCACTCATGAACTCAACCTGCTTGTACTTGACAGAGGCTCGCTCTGCATTGGCTGCCACCTGCTCCATCGAAGAACAATGGTCACACAGCTCTTCATATTTGTTCTTTGTCACACTACGGCCTCCGGCCAAATAACGCTCCAACAGACGATGAACCATCATATCGGGATAACGGCGGATTG
Organism: uncultured Parabacteroides sp.; assembly: GCA_934725305.1. Classification (GTDB taxonomy): domain Bacteria; phylum Bacteroidota; class Bacteroidia; order Bacteroidales; family Tannerellaceae; genus Parabacteroides. Next base: position 103,322 of record CAKVBA010000001.1, read on the forward strand.
GAGAGGTAAAATGGGTATAATAGTCAAACGCCAAACCATAATGGCCAATGTTGTCCGTTGAATAACGGGCTTTCTGCATGGCACGGATGGCAACGGTCTCTATCAGATTCTCTTCCGGACGACCCTGCACGCTATCCAGCAAACGGTTGATGCCCTTAGAGACTTCGTTCTTGCTTCCTTCTGTCTTCAAGCGATAGCCAAAGCGACGGATAAAGGATGCAAAATTCTCCATCTTGTCGGGATCGGGCAACTCGTGGATACGATAGACAAAGGTCTTCTTGCGCTTACCCTTTTCCGGATTACCGACAAACTCTGCCACTGTGCGGTTGGCCAGCAACATAAACTCTTCAATCAGCTTATTCGCATCTTTCGACACCTTGAAATAGACGCTGACAGGTTTGCCATATTCATCAATCTCGAACTTCACCTCATATCGGTCGAAGTTGATCGCGCCATTCTTGAAACGACGTTCGCGCAGCTTCTTGGCCAATGCGTCCAAAGCCAAAATCGCCTCTTTGCATTCTCCTTCACCTGTTTCGATCACCTGCTGTGCCTCTTCGTAGGTGAAACGACGGTCACTCTTGATAATCGTACGACAGATACGGTAGTTTTGCACGATAGCCTCGTCATTCAATTCAAAGATAACAGAGAAACAGAGCTTCTCCTCATCCGGGCGCAACGAACAGAGTTGGTTACACAACCGTTCGGGCAACATCGGGATTGTTCTATCCACCAGATAAACCGACGTGGCACGACTCTGAGCCTCACGGTCAATCAAGCTCTCGGGTTTCACATAATGCGTTACATCGGCAATGTGGACGCCCACTTCCCAGTTTCCATTCTCCAACTGCTGGACGGACAAAGCATCATCAAAGTCCTTCGCATCTTTCGGGTCAATGGTAAAAGTCAGCACCTTACGGAAGTCTTCACGCTCGGCCAAATCCTCTTCCGTAATCACATCCGGAATCTTATCAGCGGCCTTCTCCACATTCTCGGGATATTTATAAGGCAGACCAAACTCAGCCAAGATTGCATGCATCTCTGCATTGTTCTGTCCGGCCACACCCAAGATATCCAGCACTTCACCTTGCGGATTCTTCACGCCATCGGGCCATTCGGTAATACGAACAATCGCCTTATCGCCATTCTTGCCACCCTTCAGCTTGTCTTTCGGAATAAAGATATCGTTGGCAAGTGTCTTGTTTTCCGTAACAAGGAAGGCAAAACCCTTTGTCACCTGCAACTTGCCCACAAAAGTACGCTCCTTGCTCTCGATAATCTCCACCACTTCGCCTTCCGGTTCGGCCCCTTTACGCTTGGCGAACAGCTGCACACGCACCTTGTCGCCATCCATCGCATGACCCGAATTACGTTCGGCCACAAAGACAGGATTGCCACCATCTTCAGGAATAAAGGAGTTTTTGCCGTTGCTACGGCGTAAGAAGGTTCCTACGGCCGTCGTACCCAATCCGTTCATGCGATAACGGCCGCGGTCAATTTCAGTAATAATATCTTCTGTAGCCAGATCATACAAGATATCGACTACCTGTAGTTTCTGCACCTGGCTTTCGACACCAATCAGCTTACTTATCTGCTTATAGTTGAAAGAGTCTTTCGGATAAGCCTGAAAAACATTCACAATGGATTGAATCATTGCACTCTTTTTCATGCGCACTGCCCGATTCTTTTTTGGTTTATCTTTTCCCTTTTTCTCTTTCTTTACCGATTTATTCTTTGTCATATAAATACAATCTACGTTGTTACAAACGTAACAAATTTCATTGAGATTCTGTTTTCATTTTCATGAAATAACCGTTAAAATGACAAATAAACCAAACCTATCTAAGACAGCATCAAAGGCAGTATGCCCCAAATGGATAACTAACCGTTTCAAACGAAGTAACTACCCTTTTTCAACGAAGAACCTATCCTTTTTTCCAAGTCGGTGTATCAAAAATAGGCTGAAAGCATAAAAGTACTTGGTGGTTTATGTTTATTCTATCAAAAAAAAATACAATAAGCCAACAAGCAGGCAACAGATTGTTAATCCTATCAAAAAGGAGTAGGCTATTTCCAAAAAATGGGAGCCTACTCCTTTCCAACGGAGTGCCTACCTAATTCGAACGGAGTGCCTACCCAATTTCAAAAAAGTCCCTACCCTTTTTCCGAAAAGTCTATAGACTCTTTTCAAAAACTCTATAGACTATTGAAAAACAGCCCTTAACATCTTTTTCAAGGGCGCTTGATCCAAGGCAGGCTCATCTGTCAATGCCAACGAAGTTGTCCGTTGTTTCTAACATATTTGTTACTTTTTTTGACAAATAACAGACCTATAAAATTACAATAACTGCTCCTTCCGGCCGTTATTGTCGGTATGTATAAAAAAACAGGATGCATCCCAACAGCCGTTTTTGATACACCTTCTGCGCCCCTTATTATTCGTTTATTCCAGAGATTTTCCGTAAATTTGCAATCTAAATTAGCTATAAATCAGATGAGCATAATTATAAAAGAAGTTTCCGGAAAGAAAGAACTCAAACAGTTTGTTAAGTTCAGTATTGATCTATATAAAAACAATCCCTACTATGTGCCTGGTCTGATTGACGAAGAGATGGTTACACTCGACAAGACGAAAAATCCCGCCTTCGAAGTGTGTGAAGCCGTCTATTTTCTGGCCTATAAGGATGGAAAGATTGTCGGACGTATTGCCGGTATGATTAATCGCCCCAGCAACGAAGTGTGGAATCAGAAACGTGCCCGCTTCGGTTTCGTCGATTTTATTGATGACAACGAAGTGGTAGATGCCCTGTTCAATGCGGTTGAAGATTGGGCCCGTAAAAAAGGCATGGAAGAGATTCATGGCCCGATGGGGTTCACCGACATGGACCACGAAGGTATGCTGATCGAAGGCTTCGACCAGATTGGTACCATGGCAACCATCTATAACTATCCCTACTATCCGAAACAGGTTGAACGTCTCGGATATGGTAAAGATCAGGACTGGCATGAATTTAAGATCTATATTCCGGACGGTGTCCCCGAAAAACACCAGCGCATCGGCGAGATTGTCAAGAAGAAGTATGGCCTGAAGATTCGTAAGTTCAAATCGGCCAAAGAGATCATGCCCTATGCACGCCCGGTGTTCAAGACACTGAATGCAGCCTTTGCTCCGCTGTATGGCTTTGCTCCGCTGACCGACAAACAGATCGACTACTACATCAACATGTATATTCCCATGTTGCGCTACGACCTGGTGACACTGATTGTAAAGGAAGAGGACGACTCTGTGGTAGGTTTCGGCATCTCTCTGCCCAACCTGTCAAAGGCATTGCAAAAAGCCCGTGGCCGTCTGCTGCCATTCGGATGGTTCCATCTGTTAAGAGCCTTAAAGAGTAAGCCCAAGGTGATCGACCTCTACCTGACAGGCGTATTGCCCGAGTATCAGAGCAAAGGCGTCAATGCGTTGCTATTTAACGACTTGATTCCGGTCTATAAGAGTATAGGCGCAGTCTATGCCGAGAGCAATCCGGAATTGGAGACCAACAGCGCCGTACAGGCACAGTGGGACTATTTTAAACGTGAACATCATAAATCAAGAAGAGCCTATATCAAAAAGTTATAACACATGGATGAACTGAATTCAACAATACAACAACCAACTGCCTACAACGACGATGACATCAAGACGTTGGATTGGATGGAGCATATCCGCCGACGTCCGGGTATGTATATTGGCAAACTGGGAGACGGCAACTATGCCGATGATGGTATCTATGTATTGCTGAAAGAGGTTTTGGACAACTCTATCGACGAGTATATGATGGGCTATGGCAAGACCATTGAGGTTACCGTCGAAGAGGGTTGTGTATCCGTGCGCGACTATGGACGAGGTGTGCCACTTGGCAAGGTTGTCGATGTCTCCAGTAAAATGAATACGGGCGCCAAGTACGACAGCAAGGCCTTCAAGAAATCGGTGGGTCTGAATGGTGTCGGTATCAAGGCGGTGAATGCTCTCAGCAGTTACTTCCTTATCGAGAGCTTCCGTAATGGAGAATGTAAGCGGGTAGAATATAGCAAAGCCGTCATTACCAAAGAATCGGAAATACAGCCCTGCGAAGAGGCCAACGGCACATTGGTCTATTTTATCCCCGACAAGGAGATCTTCAAAGAATATCATTATAAGGATGAGTTTATCGAGAGCCTGCTGAAGAACTATGTGTTCCTCAACTCAGGCCTGACCATTCTCTACAACGGCAAACGGTTTCATTCTCGCAATGGGCTGGTTGACCTGTTGAATGAGAATATGACCACCGAACCGCTCTATCCTATCATTCATCTGACAGGCGAGGATATCGAAGTGGTTATCACCCATAGTAACCAGTATGGCGAAGAATACTATTCCTTCGTCAACGGACAGCATACCACACAAGGCGGTACACATCTGTCTGCCTTCCGCGAGGCACTGGGACGCGTCATCAAGGAATATTATAACAAGAACTTTGAATATTCAGATATCCGAGCAGGAGTGGTTGCCGCCATCAGTGTCAAGGTGGAAGAACCGGTCTTTGAAAGTCAGACCAAGACCAAACTGGGATCGAAAGATATGGGACCCGATGGTCCTACCGTAACCAAGTTTGTCGGAGACTTCATCAAGAAGGAGCTGGACAACTATCTGCACAAAAATGCGGAGACTTCCGATATTCTGCTCCGTAAGATCTTGGATTCAGAGAAGGAGCGCAAAGCAATTGCCGGCGTCACCAAGCTGGCCCGCGAACGTGCCAAGAAGGCCAATCTACACAACAAGAAGTTGCGCGATTGTCGCATCCACCTGAATGACACCAAAGGAGACCAGACCGAAGAGACCTGTATCTTCATCACCGAGGGCGACTCAGCAAGTGGTTCCATCACCAAAAGCCGCGACCCCAATCTGCAGGCAGTCTTTAGCTTACGAGGCAAACCGCTGAACAGCTATGGACTGACCAAAAAGATCGTTTACGAAAACGAAGAGTTCAATCTGTTACAGGCCGCCCTTAATATTGAGGACGGCTTGGACGGACTACGCTATAACAAGGTGATTATTGCAACCGATGCCGATGTCGATGGTATGCACATCCGACTGCTGCTGATCACCTTCTTCCTGCAGTTTTTCCCCGACCTGATCAAGCGCAATCATGTCTATATCCTGCAAACGCCTCTGTTTCGTGTGCGCAACAAGCAGAAGACATGGTATTGCTATAGTGAAGAGGAACGACTGAATGCCATTCAGGCAGCAGGTAAAAACCCGGAGATCACCCGATTTAAAGGTTTGGGTGAAATCTCTCCCGACGAGTTCCGCCATTTTATAGGTAAAGATATCCGACTCGACAAGGTAACCATGAAGAAAGAGGACTCGGTGAAAGAGATGCTCGAATTCTACATGGGCAAGAACACCATGGAACGACAAAGTTTTATTATTGACAACTTGGTGATCGAGGAAGATGTAGTCAACGATTAATAGAACAAGAGAAACATGGAAACAAAAAGAGACAGAGACGAGCAGACAACAGATAGCAGACAGACGAACAAGCGTATTGCTCTTTTCCCCGGCACTTTCGACCCCTTCACCATCGGACACCAGTCATTGGTTACACGAGGCCTTGCATTAGTAGATGAAATTGTTGTCGCTATCGGCATCAACGACAAGAAACAGACCTATTTCTCGCTGGAAAAACGTCTCGAAGCCATCCGTAATCTCTATCAGGAAGAACCACGCGTAAAGGTTTGTACCTACAACTCCCTGACAGTCGATTTCGCCGAACAGATTGGAGCCCGCTTCATCCTACGCGGTATCCGAACAGTCAATGACTTTGAATATGAAAAGAGCATTGCCGACATCAACCGCAAACTGACCGGTATCGAGACCTTTATCCTATTTACTGAGCCCGAACATACGCACATCAGCTCCAGCATCGTACGCGAACTGCTGCGCTTTGGAAAAGATATTTCGCTCTTTGTCCCCAAAGAGACCAAATTATATTAATATGACAAACCAAATGAACAAGACATTAAAACAAATCCTATCCATACTGTTACTGACAGTATGCCCATATACTTCCCTGATGGCTCAAAGAGGGAACATGGATATGCGCAAAATGCAAATCGCATTATATGCCGTAAGTCAACTTTATGTAGATCCTGCGGACGAAAGTAAACTGGTTGAAGATGCTATCAGAGGCATGCTTGATAAACTGGATCCGCACTCCAATTATATGGACCCGGAAGAGACCAAAGAGATGAATGAGCCACTACAGGGAAACTTCGACGGCATCGGAATCCAATTCAACCTGCTGACAGATACGCTCTATGTGATACAAGTCATTCCGGGCGGCCCTTCCGAAAAGGTGGGTCTGATGGCAGGAGACCGCATCATTCAGGTTAACGACACCGTGATTGCCGGCGTTAAGATGAAGAACACCGACATCATGAAGCGCTTACGTGGTCCCAAAGACACCAAAGTGCGTGTAAAGGTTCTGCGAAACAACGCTCCCGACCTGATTGAGTTTACCATTACTCGTGGTAAGATTCCTATGTATAGCTTGGATGCCTCTTACATGGCTGACAAATATACCGGCTACATCAAACTGAACCGCTTTGCCGCTTCATCAACTGATGAGTTTAAAGAGGCGTTACAGAAACTGCGTGCGCAAGGCATGAAGAACCTGATCCTTGACCTGCAAGGCAATGGTGGTGGCTATCTGAACATTGCCATCGAATTGGCCGACGAGTTTCTCGACCAGAATAAACTGATTGTCTATACAGAGGGAAACAAACAACCGCGTCAAGAGGCCAAATCCAGCAAACAAGGTAAATTTCAGGAGGGACGACTTGTTGTAATGGTAGATGAATCATCAGCCTCAGCCAGTGAGATTGTATCCGGTGCCATACAGGATTGGGACCGTGGTGTGATTGTGGGACGAAGAACCTTTGGTAAAGGTCTGGTACAAAAGCCGATTCCTCTGCCTGACGGTTCCATGATTCGTCTGACCGTATCGCGCTACTACACGCCAACCGGACGCTGTATTCAAAGACCATATGAAAATGGCAACAATGAAAACTATCGTCACGACATCATTGAACGCTACAACCGTGGCGAGCTGATGAGTGCAGACAGTATTCACTTCCCCGATTCGCTAAAATTCAACACATTAGTCAATAAGCGCACGGTGTATGGCGGCGGTGGCATCATGCCGGACATCTTTATCCCGATTGATACAACTCGCTATAGCAACTATCACCGTGATTTGGTAGCCAATGGTCTGGTCAACCGCTTTGCCATGAGCTATTTAGATCATAACAGGGAAATGATGAACAAGAGTTATGCGAAGTTCAGCAAATACAAAACAGACTTCCAAGTGACAGATAAACTGATGCAGGAGCTGATAGATATGGCAACCCAAGAAAAGATCGACTTCAAAGAAGAGGAATATGAACGCTCTAAGGAGGTGATCAGACTACAGATAAAGGCATTGATTGCAAGAGACCTGTACGATATGGGTGAATATTTCCAGATTGTCAATGATGATAATCCCAGCTTCAAAGAGGCATTACGCATCATCAATGATCCGAATGCCTATAACAAGGCAATTGGGAAATAAGAGGACTTAATGATTTTCTATAGGTTATGTATTGGACGTTATTGCTTACATTCATAAAGATTGGCTCATTCACCATTGGTGGTGGATATGCCATGTTGCCGCTGATCCAACGAGAAGTGGTTGACAAAGGATGGATGACGAAAGAGGAGTTTATCGATATCTTTGCCGTTACACAGTCTTTGCCTGGCATCTTTGCCGTTAATATCTCCATCTTCGTCGGATACAAACTGAAGAAAATACCAGGAGCACTCTGCTGTGCTTTAGGCACAATACTGCCCTCATTCCTGATTATTTTGGCTATCGCTCTTTTCTTTACCCAGGTAAAGGACAATGAGATTGTAGAACGGATATTCAAAGGATTGCGCCCGGCCGTGGTGGCCTTGATTGCAGTGCCTTGTATTACCACAGCCCGCTCGATCAAACTGACCTATAAGCAGCTGATTATACCCGTAGCAGCTGCGCTATTGATTTGGCAAGTAGGCATATCTCCGGCTTGGATTATTCTGGCTGCAATCGTAGGAGGAATATATTATGGATTAGTCATCAAGAAAGGAGGTAATACATGATCTGGTTACAACTATTATATGTCTATCTGAAGATTGGTATCTTGGGCTTTGGAGGCGGCTATGCGATGTTGTCTCTGATACAAGCGGATGTTGTGGATCGCTATGGATGGATTTCTCTGCAAGAGTTTACCGATATTGTGGCAATCTCACAAATGACTCCCGGACCTATCGGCATCAACAGTGCTACTTACATTGGATACACGGCTATCCATAATGCCGGCTATTCGCCCGAGATGAGTATATTGGGATCGTGTGTAGCGACAGCAGCCGTCTGCATTCCTTCGTTCCTATTGGTGCTGTTCATCTCCATGGCTTTCGCCAAATTCAAGAACAATAAATATGTAGCTACAGCCTTTTATGGTCTGCGCCCAGCTACTGTGGGACTGATTGCTGCGGCTGCTTTATTACTGATGAATCACGAGAACTTTATCGACTACAAGAGTTTTCTGATCTTTGGTGCAGCTCTCGTGCTTACCTGGAAGTTCAAAGTACATCCTATACTGATGATTGTATTGGCCGGATTGGCCGGATTGCTGCTCTACTGATAAAAGATGGTCTTTCGGATAGGAATCCAATTCTACCATCAACAGCAATGAAGGAATAAGAAAAGGAATATTATAATTCTGGCGGTGCGTCAAAACAACCATTATGACACACCGCCAGTCTTTTGTATAGTATTACCGAAGCTATTAACGTCTGCGACGCACACTATGAACCGCGTTAGAGTTGGAACGCTGAGCTTTCGGAGCTTTGGTCTTTACCTCTTTCTGCTGTTTGGGTTCTTTCACTGATACACCACCACGATCACGCACTGATGTCTTAGACTTCTTCACCTCCTTGACAACCTTATCATCTGTCTTTGTTGTATCAGGCTGTATCCATAAAGCCTTCTCAAAAGCCACCAACTGGTTCTCAATACGATCTTGCTCACGCTTCATGGAGTCCGGAGTAGGACAATAAGCCTGCAAAGGACGATTCATAAGATTTTGTGTCTTGATGATTTCACCATCAAACATACGACGACGGAAATAGTCATCCATCGTAAAGGTCATGGCATTGTTTACACTTGATGTCATGATATAAGCCGTATTGATATAGGGACGAATATTCTCATAAGGCAACCAGAACATCGGCATCGTTGTCTCACCCATATCGCCCGTAGAGGTCATGATAGGACAAATGGCCAAAGTCTTCACAGCAAAGACCGAGTTGTTCTGGTCGAAATACCAAGCCTCTTTGACATAATAGGACTTCACCTCTTCTGAAGGGACATCGCTTTCATTAATAACAAATGTAGGCTCTTCACCACCACGACCCGGAACCTCTTCATAAAGAATATAGAAACGGTCGAGCAGCTCCTTGAAATTTACCTCACGAGTCTCATCAAACACTTCGTAACCATCGAGATACTCATAGGCCTTAATCTTGTTTTCGCTCAACAACTGAAAGATGACAGAAAAGAGATTCATCTGTCCATTCATCGGATGCACAGGATAATAGAGAGGAGCATTCTGTTCCTTCGTCAAATCGACCTGACGATAGATAATACGCATCCAACGAGCGTTACCAATCTCTTGCGTCAACCGCTCATTCATATCTTGTGCCCGAATAGTAAGATCGGGCAAACCTTTGACATCTTTCCCAGCGACACGCTCGCCTCTGCTAACTCGCGGAGCCTTACGAACCTTTTGCTGCGCATTACCGCCTTCCTCCTGTGCATACAGAGGAGCTGCCAGATGTGCTGCAGCCATTATCGCTACTATATAATAAAAACGCTTCATATTCTTTACGTTAATTTACTATTACTTCAATCGTTGGAATTGTACGTTCAATACCATCCGGACCTTTAGCCACTACACGAGTGATATAGAATCGTTTTCCCTTGGTCAAACGACGAATATAATCTTTTTGGCGCTGTGAGAAGTGTGTTCCTTCTGCTACTTCGGGTATAGCATTACCCATAGAATCAAAGAAGGTCAACTCGAAACGTACCACTGAATACTTCACATCAAGCAGATCGTCATCAATGGCAGCCAAGATACCGTCAGCTTCTACCAAGCTACGCTTTGCAATCTTACCGCCCTTGAACTTACGCATATTACCATTCTGATCTTTATACTCAATAAAAGGCAGCGGATCGGGCAATGCTCTTACGCGGAAACTTGTCTTGGCCATCTCAACATTACGGCCATCTGCCATACGTGCATGAACCGATACTACCGCTTCGGTTCCCACCTTGGTTGGACGAGCTTTCCATACGTCACCAACACGAGTCAATGTTCCGTTTGTCATGCTTGCTGTTACGTTGCCACTGGGAACGCCCGGTACTGCAATACGTATCGGATTATCAATGCCGGCATACAACACATTCATCAGCGTAGGAGCTACGGTTGCAGATGGCTCGGTAACAAAATATTCACTCTCAAATTCACGACGCATCACACTGCCATCACTATTGGGCATCTCGATATAACCCTTGATAGGGAATGTTCCTACCGAACCGGTTGTAACCGTAAAGATGCCTTCCTCGCTATCGGGCAAAAGCTTACCATTGACAAAAATAGTAGGACGCTTGGTTGAATCGACTGCCGACAACACGATGTTCGCTTTATACTGACTTCCACGCATCACAATCTGACTCTGCGGAATCACCTGTGCTTTGATCTCGTTCACACGGTAGTCTCCCACGTCCACACTACTCAACAACATCGAAAGAGCTTCTCCTTCTGTGTAACGGATATCGCTCTGTACCTTGGTCAATAGTGTAACGGCAGCTGCCACCGGCATATTCTCAAACATAGCCTCTTCCCATGAGCGAGTGTTGATGCCTGGCTTATGAGGCGGAGTCGTACTTAAACAAGACTCCATCAATCTCAGTTTGGCTGTGTCTTGAATCATCTCTCCAATCATGGTGCGATAAGACTCAATTGCCAAACGCAAATCCTTACCTTCTCCACGAGCAGGTGATAGCATAACCAACGAAGGAGCTTCCAAATCGTCCTTATGCTCAATGTTATTAACATCACCATCCTCACCATCGGCAACTTTCACAATCTTCACTTTCAGCTCCTGTATAAAGTTATACAAGCTATCAGATGCCTTCTTGACCTGTTTACCCTTTTCATACCATTCACGCACCTTTTCAGGGTTGTTCTGATAGTAAGCATCCAGTTCTCCGGCCACTAGTTCATTACGATGAGACGAAGTACTGATCGAAGTTTGCAAGCTACCTTCCACCAAACCAAATCCATCAAGCACCTCAGAAGAGACATTCAATGCCATCATTGCAATGAACACCAGATACATCAGGTTGATCATCTTCTGACGTGGTGAATTTGGATTATTTGATATTCCTGCCATATCGCTTTCTTCAATTAATCTACATTAGTTTCATCGGCCTGGCTGACCCGGATTGTTTGAATAGGGCGCCTGATAATTATTACCCTGCATAGGCTGCTGAGGATAAGCCTGACTAAAAGGCTGAGAAGCATAAGCCTGATTAGAGGGTTGTGCCGGTGCCTGATAACCCATATTCACCGTCATCGCCTGCAACAGACGACTATATACCTGATTCAACTCTGACAGCTGACGAGTCATCTTTTCCGTCTCGTTACGGAACACGGAACTATCAATAACAGAACCGTCATACATCTCACGGATACGGCTCAAACCGCCATTGATATGCTCTATCGATTCAATCTGAGAACTGATGCTCTTCAACTGTATCTCATAAATTGTATTCAATCCAGATACATTGCGATTCAACAGCTCCATCTGTTGTACATAACCACGGGAATTTTGGTTTATGCCATCCGAATTGTCTGTTATGCTCTTATAAGAATTCAACAACACATCCGATACATTTGTCAATGAATTGGTTACTTGGCTGAAGCGTTCCATCTGCTGAGACATTGTTGACAACTGCTCCAAATACTTCTGTGTAGCTTCTGTCAACTCGGCCATCTTTGAAATCTGTTCAGCTGCACCGCTCAACTTCTTGATGCTTTCAGACAGATTCTTAGTATCCTCTTCTGACACATTCAATGAACCGGCTAAATTCAATCGGCCATCACCAGAGACATGGCCTGCTGCTCCAAAGCCAGCCATCTTTGCCGCTTCGGATACCTGACTGTTTACATCTTCTTGTGTTTCGGTATTTACCGATGTATTACCCGAAAAGTCCGGACGATCCATCGGATTACGAGATTTCAACACGGGGAACACATCTTCCCAATGATATTCATTAGATGGATGCTCAAAGGCTGAGATAAAGAATACGATAGACTCTGTAATCATAGCCACAAACAAGATCTGATTGGCATACGGCAAATGAAGCAACTTAAACAAGGCTCCCAAAATAACGATAGATGCACCCCAGCTATACAAGAAGTTCAATACACGCTTACCCCTTTCACTGGAAAGGAACATCTCGACTCTGTTTTTATATCTTCTATACTTTCCCATTGTATATTATATCAATCAATTGTATTATTACACCTCTATTTTATTTCTTTCCCTTTGAACGAGAAAAGCCTATCTGCGTACGCACACAGCGGAATCCAATGTAAGAACGTGTCTCGTTCTGATACTCAAAAGTACGCATGTCTGAACGGATAAACTGTGCCACATCTTTCCACGAGCCACCGCGAACCACCTTCTTCTTCATCGCATAAGGATCGTTCTTTGCTGCATTATAACGCAATTCCGGATTCATGTCGCTTGTCTGACTTGGACCTGATTCTGAATAGGAATCCACTGTCCACTCTGCCACATTACCCGCCATGTCATACAAACCGAATTCATTGGGTGCAAAAGAGCCCACTCGGGAAGTTATCAGATGACCATCTTCTGTATAGTTTCCTTTACCCGGCTTAAAGTTACCCAAGAAACAGCCTTTACCTGTCTGCATACCATCACCATCCCACGGGAACTTGCGTTCGTTCTTACCAACACGTGCGGCATATTCCCATTCTCCTTCTGTTGGCAGACGGAAAGATTCGATAGATTGTCCGTCCGGCAGACTTAATGATTCCTTATACATATTGGTACGCCATGCACAAAAAGCATTAGCCTGCTCCCAAGAAACACCCACTACAGGATAATCGTCATATCCCGGATGATTGAAATACATTCGCATATACGGCTCATTATAAGCATTGTTGAAATCATTCACCCAGCAACTTTCATCCGGATAAATATTCACGATATATGTATTCAAGAAATCCCATTCACTGCTCAATGGGCGTGTGATTGTTTCATTAAAGATTCGTCCCTCTTCATCCACATAGGCTGTATCCTTTGAAATCATAACCACCTCATTGGGATCGACCGTGATATCCGTATTACGCACACGGTCAGCCGGATTCAACTGATGTTTACGCAACGCAGCTGAGGTGTAGTCATACCATTCATACTTATAGATCATTTGTTTGGCATCCAGCTTCTTCTCTCCTGTGATAGGATTGACATAATAGACACTTTCGATGGCACGTATCTCATCCTCATTCGCACGTTTCCATGGAATCGGTCTGTTCCAATCCAAATGCGGAGTTACCGGTTCGCCATATTTATCTTCCGTAATCTTGAAGAGGTCGTTACCGCCATAGGCCGGATCGGCCAAACGCTCACGGATAATAGAGTCACGCACCCAATAGACAAACTGACGATACTTTGCATTCGTCACCTCTGTCTGATCCATCCAAAAAGCATCAAATGAAACACCTTTTGTCTCGGGAACAATGCCCCACAATGAATCCTTATCAGACGGGCCCATCTCAAATGCCCCTCTCTTAATCAGAACCATTCCATAAGGAGCTGGCTCATTAAATGCCACTGTACGAACCCCCGTTACTTCTCCTCCTACATTGCGCAATGACTTGCCGCAAGATGAGAGTAAGGCCAATACCACAAGTGTTAATAATACTTTCTTCATATACTATAATATACGTACACTTTTATGTCTATTACTTCCTGTTTTAGTCTTGTGCAGTTTCAAGTTATAAGACACCATCAGTTCATGACTTCCTGCACCAAACTTTCCTAACTGAGTGGTGGCAAAATCAAAGGCATATCCCAACTGAAAACGCCCTATCTTTGCTCCAAACAATAATGCGACAGATTCGCCCACACGCCAAGCCAGACCTCCATTGAACATCTTGTTATATTCCAAACGCGCTGTAACATCGGCATGTACACCTGTTTTCATATCTGTCATAAGAAACGCAGAAGGCTGTAACTCAAATAACGGATTATTTAATTGAATATTGTATCCACCCATTAAATTATACATTCTTCCGATGTAAAAATAAGCATTTTCCTGCAAATGCATCTCCGGTTCGGTCAAATGTGTCGCTGCTATTCCCACGAAAAAGCGCTTATGAGTATAAAAAAGCCCGAAATTCATATCCAAAGCCATGCCGCTAACCTGTGTTGTTGGAATGGCTGTGTCTTCTCCCGGTTGTACGAAGTACTCCGCATTATCCGGAATATAAGCCTTCGTTCCGTCAAACGCCTCATTGACCAGCCCCAACTGAAGACCTCCGCTCAATATGCCTCCCAGAAACTTATGCTTATAGGCATACTGCAAGGCCACATGAGTATTCGTAAACAATCCGGCTGCATCAACAAACAAAACGGCTCCCACACCATGCTGTGTCTTTCCAAATGTCAAAGGCATCTCGCCCGTCACGAAGAACGACATCGGTGCGCCTTTCACGCCCACCCATTCCAGGCGAGAAGAGGCAACAAGGTTTAAATTTTCGGTCGATCCGGCGTAAGCGGGGTTATAGTAGTTTCGAGCCATGTAATACTGGGCAAAGCGTGTATCATACTGGGCATGCACCTTTTGCATGCATGTCAATAACATCCCTATCGAGATTAGAATATATGTAACCAGCTTACCCATCTTATCTATAACGAATGTATCTTCAATTTATTATCGTTCTTCACACAACTATTACACGGTGAATCACATTATATTATTAAGACAAGGTATATGTCATAATTGCAAACGGCTGCGTTGCTTTCACTAATTCTGACAAATACCTTAAGAGGCTGTATCAAAATAGTCATTTTGACACAGCCTCCTCTATTTTACATGAATGTCAACTGATAAAGTCAACTATTATGCTGTATTAATATTCTTCTTCGTTGAAGAAAAAGTCCTCTTTACTTGGATAATCAGGCCAAATATCTTCCATACATTCATATATTTCGCCTTCATCTTCCATCTCTTGCAAATTCTCAATCACCTCTAATGGCGCACCAGAACGCTGTGCATAATCAATCAGCTCATCTTTCGTTGCTGGCCAAGGTGCGTCTTCCAATTTTGAAGCTAACTCTAATGTCCAATACATAGCTGTCAAGTATTAATAACCGCCCAAGCAGTCAAGTTCTCAATTTTTGCGCAAAAATATAACTTTATTTTTTACACGCAAGTATAATCCCAGAATATTTCTTTCCCATTGTTCTGAATACACTCTTTTCGTGCCAAGACGAAGAAATAGTCAGACAATCGGTTCATAAACACCAGAACAGGTTCTTCTACCGGATAATTTTCACACAGACGATAGATCTCGCGCTCTGCTCTGCGGCACACAGTACGGCAAACATGGGCCAATGAGGCAGAACGGCAACCGCCCGGCAAGACAAAGGCTTTCAATTTGGGCAGAGCACCATCAATCTTATCAATCTCCGTTTCTATACGGCTGATGCTCTCTGGCGTCACTTTACTTTCAATCTTCAACTCGGTTGTTTCCTGATCGGTTGCCAGATAAGAACCGATTGTAAACAATTTATGCTGAATGAATGACAAGAACTCTTTGTCTTCTTCTCCCTCAATAGCCGAGATTAACAATCCAATAAATGAATTCAGCTCATCAATAGTGCCATAGCTTTCGATACGCTGATGGGCTTTGGAAACTCGTTGACCTCCTACTAAAGAGGTGGTTCCCTTATCTCCAGTTCCTGTATAAATGATACTCTTCTTCATACTCAAAAATAAACTATATAATCTCTTTTATGCAATTTCTTATGAAATACGATAATTCCCAATGAATAGAGATCCAATGTCACAGTCACATCGGGATGCAGACAGACGTCGTGCCAAAACTGACGCATCGTGCGATTCTCCTTGATTCCTTCAAAGACAAACAGTGTGCCGTCGTGCACATGCTTGATACATTCATTGAACAGCCACAAATTGTCTTCCGACTCATACAATGTGTTGAAAAAGACGAAGTCGAGCTCCTTCAAGTTGTCCAGCGCATCAGGAAGCAACTTGCGATAACTGCCCACACGCAAGTCTATTGAAGCACGGGAAGCCTTCTTATAAACCTGTTCAGCAATAGAGGCAAACTCCGGCACTGTCTCTAATGCGATGCAATGCACATCCGGTGCATACGAAGTCAGGTATAAAGTAGATAGCCCCATGGCAGGACCTAACTGCAAGATATTCCTCGACTTGAAATAATTGGCCAGACGAAACAACAGTGCTCCATGCTTGGGTTTGATTGCTTCGCGCTTGACTATCGATCCCACGGTGCGACGGCGCATCTTGCCCTTGTTTCGCCGATCTGGATATGTTATATATTCATCCCGTAAAAGCAACTGCTTACGCAACAACTCTATATCGTTAAAGCTATAATAACAACAGCGCTCTTCTATCACCTTTGTAATCAGATTAAAGACGAAGGGTGAATGAACGCCAAAGCCTTTCCGATATCGGATGCTCCGATAAAGAAGCACACTTTTCCTTAACGTATTAGCTCTCGGTATTATATGCATTTTATATATATTTTAGGCAAATATAAAATAATTACTTTGCTTTTACAATAAAGAGACTCGCTATTTATACAAGAAAGACACGGCTCTTTCATTTAACCCAAATCGGTCATTCGGACGAAAAAAGTAAAACAGCCGAATATTTCTATTCCATCCAATTCTTGTCAGCACTTCTTTTGGCATCTTGCTTCCGCCAGCGGGTGATAAACAGGATGTTTTCATCGGTTATCTCAACATATTGCCTATAGCCATCGGAGAGATAGTTATTGTATTTTTATCCGGATTATTAGTTACTAAAAGCGGTAACGGATCCGGCAGAAACGACGGGCGACTTCGCCGGACTTGACAGACGAATCCACCTCAGCCCAAACACCCTGAAAAAAGGGGTTATGGGCTGTTTTTCAATAGTCTATAGAGTCTTTAGGAAAAGGGTATAGACTTTTTCCAAAAAGGGTAGGGACTTTTTTGAAATTGGGTAGGCACTCCGTTGAGACGGAATAACTACTCCGTCGGAAAGGAGTAGTTACCCAATTTCCGGAAATAGCTAACTCCTTTTTGATAGGATTAGTAGTCTCTTGTCTGCCTGTTAGCTTATTGTATTTTTATAGCTGATAAATACACCTTCAACGCAACCTTTGCTATCTGCTCAAAACAAGTACCAATAAGAATTGTAATCTAATGACCGAATTGGGTTAAATGAAAGAGCGGTGACAAGAAAGAAAGCCCAATGGGACAAATAGATCACAAATGATTAGAACAGCTCTCGCTCTGGCAAAAAATTAACAATCCTTCCATGCTGCGAAGCCTAGAAACCAGTATCTTTGTGGAAAAAAGAAAAAGGATGAGACAGATAAAAGCCATCATATTTATGTTCTGCCTGCTTATGGGGATAACGGCTTGTGGCGAAAAGAGACAGACCAAGAATAAGATTGTATCGGTAACCATTGAACCGCAACGCTATTTTGCCGAACAGATTGCCGGTGATAAATTAACGATCCACTGCGTGGTTCCTTCGGGACAAAGCCCCGAGAGTTATGACCCCACACCTCAACAGATTATCCAAATCGGAGAGAGCACGGCTTATCTGCGTATTGGATCGATCGGATTTGAGCAGGCTTGGATGGATAAGATAATAGAAAACAATCCGCATCTGCAGGTGTTCGACCTGTCTGAAGGAATGTCAATGATTCATCTGGATGAGATGGAGCATGAATCGGATCATCATCACCACCACCATCCCAATGGAACAGATCCGCATATATGGACCTCCATCAAAGGGGCAAAGACAATCGCAATGAATACATGGAAGGCCTTCACCGAACTGGATCCCGAAAATAGTGGCTACTATAAAGAGAACTATAACAAGCTGATGCAGACGATTGAAGCAACAGAGGATTCGATCCGCACGCTGCTGGAGCCTCTTAACAACCGATGCTTTATCATCTATCATCCGGCCTTGACCTATCTGGCCGACGAATTCGGATTGAAACAACTCAGTATCGAAATGGATGGAAAAGAGCCTTCTCCGGCGCAATTAAAGCTACTGGTTGAGACGGCTCGCAAACAACAGGCTCTTGTGGTCTTTATCCAACAGGAATTTGACCAGAAGAACGCGGAACTGATTGCCAAAGAGACAGGATGCCGACTCTCTGTTATCCATCCTCTCAACTATGAATGGAACACCGAAATGATTCATATCGCTAAAGCTCTCGCTCATGGAAAAGCTCATTGAACTATCTCACATCACAGCAGGCTATGAGAACAAAGTGGTGCTACGCGATATCTCACTCGATGTGTGGGAAGGTGACTTCTTAGGAATTATCGGTCCCAATGGCGGAGGAAAAACTACATTGTTGAAGATTATCTTAGGACTGCTGAATCCTTTGTCCGGCGAACGCCACTTCTTTCAGGAAGGAAAAGAGGTGGATGCGCTACGCATTGGCTATCTTCCACAGATCAACCATATAGACAAGAAATTTCCCATCTCGGTACGCGAAGTGATCGCCTCGGGATTGACCGCACAAAAGAAGTTGTTCCGCCCCTTCAGTCCTAAGCAGAAAGAGCGAGTGAATGAGGTGATTCATCAGATGGGACTGGATGGAATGGGCGACCGTCCTATTGGAGCGTTATCTGGCGGACAGCTTCAACGGGTTTTATTGGGTCGATCCATGGTTTCGCATCCGCAAATACTGATTCTCGACGAACCCAATTCTTATGTTGACAAACGATTTGAATCGCACTTCAACGAACTTCTGATCGAAGTCAACAAAGAGAGTGCCGTGATTCTTGTGTCACACGACATAGGAACGGTATTGAGCATGGTCAAGAACATTGCTTGTGTAAATGAGACATTGCACTATCATTCCGGCACAAATATCTCGGAAGAATGGTTGGGGCAATCTTATGCCTGTCCTATCGAACTGATTGGCCACGGCGACCTGCCGCATCGGGTATTAAAAAGACATCAATCCTAAAATCGACCGACTCTGACCTATGGCATTGTGTCTTATCACCCTATCGGAAATCGGCTATATCATCAGTATCGCCGTCATTCTATTCGGATGCACAGCAGTCATGCAGAATCCGTTTATCAAGACCGGACAAAAGATACTTTGGATTATCACAATCCTGGCCTTGAACTGGCTGGGACTGCTTTGGTATTACTACATATATTATATACGAGAAAATAAAAGATAACATGAAGATATTGATTACCGGAGCCAGTGGCTTCATTGGAGGATTCTTAGTAGAAGAGGCTTTGCGCCGAGGCTACGAAACATGGGCCGGAGTGAGGGCAACCAGTGACCGCTCTCACCTGCAGGATAAACGCATCCATTTTATCGACTTGAAATATCATAACCAGGAGGAACTAACCAAGCAACTGGCTGAGTTTGCTTCTCAACATGGTGCATGGGATTATGTGATTCATAATGCCGGACTGACCAAGACGCTCAACAAACAGAACTTCTTTAAGGTCAATACCGAAAACACGCAGCGCTTTATCGAAGCCTTAGCTGCTGCAAATTGCAAGCCGGCCAAATTCTTATTGATGAGCAGCCTAAGTAGCTTTGGACAAGGCGACGAGAAGAACTTCACTCCCATTAAATTGACGGATGCACAAAAGCCAAACACGGTCTATGGACAGAGCAAGCTGATGGCCGAAAACTATCTGCGCAAACAGGAGCATTTCCCCTATATTATCCTGCGCCCCACAGGCGTGTATGGTCCGGGCGAGAAAGATTACTTCATGGAGATACAGAGTGTTCAGTCGGGCATGGACTTTGCGGCCGGATTCACTCCACAGCGTATCACCTTCATCTATGTGAAGGATCTCGCTACAGCGGCCTTCTTGGCTTTGGAGAATGAGCAGATTTTGAACCGGGAATATTTTGTGGCAGACGGTGATGTCTATACCGACAAAGAGTTTGCCTTGATGATTCAAGAGTTGTTGGGAAAGAAGCATGTCCTGCATGCCCGCATCCCTATGTGTCTGGTGCATATCGCTTGCCTCTGCTCAGAGTGTATCGGCAAACTTCTGAGAAAGAGCATGACGCTCAACAGCGACAAATATATCATCCTGAAACAGCGCAACTGGATCTGCGAAGTCGAACCGCTGCAAAAAGATCTTCACTTCACTCCGGCCTATCCGCTACGAAAAGGATTGGAAGAGAGCATTGCGTGGTATAAAGAGAAAGGATGGTTATAACACATAAAAGAGGCTGTATCACAATCCATCAGCAATGTAGCCGTTGGCATTGATGAGACAGCCTCTCTATATTATGAACGATACTTTTTATTTCACTTCTTCTACCGTTCCCTTACCAATCACACGTTGTTGCACGGCTGTCGGACCTTTATAACGTACACGACCCTTGCCGATAACTGTTACTTTCAGATTGTCCGTCGGATGAACTTCGGCCAAGCCGCCTCCGGTCACCTTACAGTTCAAATCAGGAACAGCCAGACCAAAGGCATGAATATCGCCACTGCTGATGATATTGTAACTACCGACCTTTGCTTTACCACTCTTGATTGTCACAGAGCCAGAGCCATCCACATCACACTCTATCTTGTCTGTCTCCACATTGTCAATCACCACATTGGCACTGCCCATCACATTCAGATCCAGTTTGCCCACTGTTACCGGATGTTTAAACTGCACCAAACTATTGTCGCTGGTAGAAATCTTTGTCTCATCCCCTTTCAAAGGCGAGTTCACAACAAAGTTGGCATTTCCATTGACTTTGGCTTCGCTCAGCCATTTAGAGTTGGTCTTGACAATAAACTTGGTAAAGTGATCCACCTTTGCCCCTTTGAAGGAAACTGTCAATACACGATTCTTCACCTCGATATAGACATAGTCATGCAGATTCTGATCGGTTGTCACCTCAAGCGTTGAGGGTGAATCAGACTGCACATAATAGAAATCTATCACCTCGTCGATCTTGATCTTGTTATAATCATCTATCGAAATCTTCTTGGTTGTCAATTTACCATCACCTTTCACACGGTCAGCAGCTTCTACCGACCATACCATCCCGCAAAGCAAGAGTAGCAATACATAAATCTTTGTCTTCATAATGTACATTTTTTAAGTTCATCTATCGATATGCCGGAACAGATCGCTCATCTACAAATGTAACAGAAATAACTCTCTTACCCTATAAAAAACAAAAGAAAATTATTATTCTTCTATTTTGACGCAGTCTCTGAAAAATGGGTAGGCTCTTTGTCGAAATTGGGTAGGCACTCCGTTCGGATTGGGTAACTACTCCGTTGGAATTGAGTAGGCACTCCGTTTTCACCGGATAATCGCCCCTATTATTCCAGTGAATACATCTCTGGCAATCTATCCATAATACCAAACAACTCCTCAACAGTAGCCGCCCGAAGCATCGCTACACGAGTCTGCTTGAAATCGGGAATTCCCTTAAACAGCGGAGTGGCTGCCAAGTGACGACGGATATGCAGAATGCCCCTGCGCT
Organism: uncultured Parabacteroides sp.; assembly: GCA_934725305.1. GTDB lineage: Bacteria > Bacteroidota > Bacteroidia > Bacteroidales > Tannerellaceae > Parabacteroides. The sequence goes on from CAKVBA010000001.1 coordinate 125,288, forward strand.
CATCCAATCGCTCGACACTCTGAATCACCTGTTGCTTCAAGATATCCAAATACCAGGAGAAAGGCTCATTGGGCAGTTTTTCTCCGGTCTCTAAGTAGTGCTTCACCTCACGGAAAATCCAGGGACGGCCAATACTTCCCCGGCCAATCATCACACCATCAACACCACACTCGTCAAAACGGTGTTTACAGATTTCAGCAGAAGTAACATCGCCATTGCCGATGATAGGAATATACATACGTGGATTATTCTTAACGGCAGCAATCAACGACCAATCGGCCTCGCCCGTGTACATCTGTGCACGCGTGCGACCATGGATAGACAAGGCGGCAATGCCACAATCTTGCAGCTGCTCGGCCAAATCCACAATGATGCGGTTGTCGGCATCCCAACCCAGACGTGTCTTCACTGTGACCGGAATGTGCACTGCCTTCACCACTTCACGAGTGATCTCAAGCATCAGCGGAATATTGCGCAACATGCCGGCACCGGCACCTTTGCCTGCCACACGCTTAACCGGACATCCAAAGTTGATATCCAACACATCGGGATGAGCCGCTTCACAAATCTGAGCTGCCTCAACCATTGATGCCACATCCTTTCCATAGATCTGAATAGCCACCGGACGCTCCTCGGCCGACACAACAAGTTTCTGCTGTGTCTTGTCCACACTGCGTATCAATGCATCACTGGAAACAAATTCAGTGTACACCATATCCGCTCCAAAGCGCTTACACATCAAACGAAAAGAGATATCTGTCACATCCTCCATCGGTGCCAGCAGCACGGGATGCTCGCCCAAATCGATCGTTCCTATCTTCATCTTATGCCCTAATCTATTATTTGTATTTATCGAGTGCAAAAATAGGAATTTCCTGCCGATGTCCATCGTGGTCGTTCCCGGAAATATGTATCCAACCCTATAAAACAGAAATCCTTGCCGGACTTTCCCGATATATAACGACCGGGCAGTATCCGACAAGGGTATAAATTAGCTGATAATCGAATGCTCGCTTGTCCGCCGACAACTCAAACACTCCTATTTTTCCTTAGATTCTATCTGAAATAGATTTCCCACACCTGGTTTTCACAAATATAATCTTTTTATCCACTTTTCCTCATAGAAATCACCGCTTATTTCCAGGAAATAAGAGAGTGGACCAAATCACTTCGCTTTTGATCTTTTTTATGTACCTTTGCCCACATAAATCATAAACACATAACATCTTGAACGAGAAAGATTTTGAAATAATGGCTCCCGTGGGTTCTTATGAATCCCTGATGGCTGCCATACAAGGAGGTGCCGATTCCATTTATTTCGGCATTGAAGGGCTGAATATGCGTTCACGCTCATCCAACAACTTCACAACAGACGACCTGCGCAAGATTGTTGCCATCTGTCGTGAACACAACATCAAAAGCTATCTGACCGTGAACACGGTGATCTATGGTGAAGATCTGCCTTTGATGCGAGAGATTATTGATGCAGCCAAAGAGGCGGGTGTGTCAGCAATCATTGCTGCCGACGTGGCAGCGATGAACTATGCCAACAGCATCGGACAAGAGGTGCATCTCTCTACACAGCTAAACATCTCAAATGCGGAAGCACTGAAATTCTATGCTCGCTTTGCAGATGTGGTTGTCTTGGCCAGAGAGCTGAATCTGAAGCAGGTGCACGAGATCTATCAGCAGATTCATGAACAGCAAATCAAAGGTCCGAAGGGCGAACTGATTCGCATTGAGATGTTTTCTCATGGCGCACTGTGCATGGCTGTATCCGGCAAATGCTACCTAAGCCTGCATGAGATGAATGCTTCGGCCAACCGCGGCGCTTGCATGCAGATCTGTCGCCGTGCCTACACCGTGCGTGATAAAGACAGTCAGATTGAGCTGGATATAGAGAACCAATACATCATGTCTCCCAAAGACCTGAAGACTATCCATTTCATGAACAAGATGATGGATGCCGGCGTGCGTGTGTTCAAGATTGAAGGACGCGCTCGTGGACCTGAGTATGTGCGCATTGTGACAGAATGCTACAAAGAGGCTGTCCGTGCCTATTGTGATGGCACCTATAACGAAGAGAAAGTTGCCGCTTGGGATGAGCGATTGCGCAGTGTATTCAACCGAGGATTCTGGGATGGATATTATCTGGGACAACGTTTGGGCGAATGGAGCAGCAAATATGGTTCGGGTGCCACTAAGAAGAAAGTCTATGTGGCCAAAGGCATCAAGTATTTCGACAAGATCGGTGTGGCCGAGTTCGAGATGGAATCGGGTTCACTAAAGGTGGGTGACGAGATTTTGATCACGGGTCCGACCACCGGCGCACTGATGTTGCCTATTGAAGAGATTCGTGTCGATCTGAAGCCCGTACAAGAGACTGTCAAAGGAGAACGTTTCTCCTTCAAGGTGCCGGAAAAGATCCGCCCCAACGACCGTCTATATAAAATGGAAATCAACAATACAAAAGAGTGGAAATGATAAAGAAAGAGTATATTTTCAAGCTGACAGACAAGGTGCGCGACTATGAATGTGACTTGCAGGGAGTTGTCAACAACTCAAACTACCAGCACTACATGGAGCATGCGCGCCACGAGTTTCTGGAGTCGTTGGGTGAGAACTTCGGAGCGATGCACGACCAAGGCCTTGATGCCTTCGTGGCTCGTGTCGATATTCAGTTCCGCCACTCATTGCGCAGCGGCGACCGCTATATGTCGTGTCTCAATGTCTTCAAGAAAGGACCGAAGCTGATCTTCGAACAGGATATCTATCGCCTGTCAGATGGAGAGCTCGCCACCAAAGGTGTTGTGGAATCGGTAGTCGTGGAGAACGGCAGACTGACACGCGGCGAATATTTCGATAAGCTATTACAGAAATTACAACAATAAATGACAGAAAATCTTATTTACCAAGTCGGCCTTACTATGATTAATGGCGTGGGTGAAGCACACGCACGCCAACTTCTTCAAACTTTGGGAGACGCAGAGGCCATCTTCCTGGAATCACAGGCAAACCTGGAAAAGATTCCGGGCATAACTTCTGCGCTTGCCGAAGAAATCAAACGGCCGGATGTGCTTCTCAAAGCAGAAAAGGAGATTGCATTTGCCGAGAGCAAACAGATCAATTTATATTTCTTCACCGATCCGCGCTATCCACAACGGCTCAAACAATGTGCTGATGCTCCGCTTCTCTTCTATTATAGAGGAAATGCAGACTTGGATGCTCCGCATATTCTCAGCATTGTGGGCACACGACAAGCCACGCATTATGGCCAAGAGATGACAGAAAAACTGTTGAGCGACTTGTCGGAACAGATGCCCAATCTTCTAATCGTCAGCGGACTTGCCTATGGCATCGACATCTGTGCCCACACGAATGCACTACAAAACGGATTGCCCACTGTGGGCGTGCTGGCTCATGGTCTGGACCGCATCTATCCGTCTGCTCACCGCAAGACAGCGATAGAGATGATGCAAAATGGTGGACTGCTGACCGACTTTCCGTCCGGCACCTTTCCGGACAAGCCCAACTTCGTGAGACGAAATCGCATCATTGCCGGACTGGCCGATGCCACATTGGTGATTGAATCGGCCGAAAAGGGCGGCTCACTGATTACAGCCGATCTCTCCTTTTCCTACGGCAGAGATGTGTTTGCTGTTCCGGGCCGTGCCTACGACCTTCATTCCAAAGGGTGTAATGCGCTGATCAAGCAGAACAAAGCGGCCTTGGTTACATCGGCCGAAGACTTGATTATGGCTATGCGATGGGATATAAAGAGCCGGACTCACAACAAACATCCTCAGCAGATGCAGCTATTATTTCCGGAAAACGAGGAGAAACAAAAAATCCTGTCACTCTTAGCCAAGCAACAGGAAATGTATATGGACGAATTGGCGGCTTGTCTCGATCTTCCTATCCAGCAGCTTTCCTCATTGCTCTTTGAATTGGAACTGGACGGAATGGTCAAAGCTTTGCCGGGAAATCGCTATCAACCCCTATAAACAATTAAAGCCTGTCTCACGACAAGCCCTAATCAAACTTTGTTAACCTTAAATCTAATACTATTATGAAAAAACCACAGTGCAAAGATACTGTGGTTTCACACTTTTGTCAATATTTTCCGCTATAAGGTTTGTTAAACGGGCTGAATCTTTTAGCCAAAAAGTGTTATAAAACACCTTTTTCACCATAATGGGCCACAAAATAGTCATAAACTGCCTTCGAAATATTCGCAATCAAGGCAGCATTAGACTCGTCGGTCTCGTATGAATTCATGATGAAAACAGCGATTGAGTAATGAGCGCCATTGGGCAGAAGCACAAACCCTAAATCATTGTCGCCCATCTTTATGCCATACTCATTTCGGCCCGAACTGCCCGATTTATGAGCCACCAGCACCTCCTTTTCCGGCAACAGTGCCTTCAGTCTATTATCACTTTTTGGAGATTCTATCATAGCGCGTTCCAAGAACAGCTTATAGGGACGCGGAAACAGATCGTTCTGCAAGAAGGTTTCCATCATCAGCACAGCCGAAGAGGGCTTGCACCAGTTATGAAACAGATTCATCTCGTCTTTTTCCACCTGCGCCTCAGTCAACTCGATAGAGACATCCTTCACACCCAACTTCTCCACATAGCTCTGCACCACCTTTGGTCCGCCAATGTAGTCATAGAGCACATCACTGGCGATATTATCGCTCTGTGACAGACTATAACGCAACAGATCAGTCAGCGTGATCACGAAATCACCGGCAGGATAATTATCACGAAGCGGACTGTGTGTGCCCGGGCGAAGCATCGCTTTCTTGACAAACACCTCGGTCTCCAATGTCTGGTCGCTCTTGGCCACATGATCCAACACGGCCAAAGCCTGATGAAACTTGACCACACCCAACATTGGATAACGATACTGATTATTGATGGTCATCAACTCCGAACCATTAAAGATCATGGCCACACCAACAGTTGCCCGCTTTTTACCGATCATCGACTTCAGCTGATCAATCAACACTGTGCCGGATTGAGCCCAAAGCATGTTTGCACAACAGAGAAATAGGGCAATCGCCAATAAACGCTTCATTTTAGTATTCCTTAATTAACGAGTTCTTATTCTACTATTTTCTCTCAAAGATAATCAAAGATAAATAGATAATTAAAATGCGCCTTACAAATTCTTACTAAACAAAAAAAGGAACTGTTTCAAAATGACTATTTTGAAACAGCTCCTACTTATTGTGTGCGCCTGATAGGACTCGAACCTACACGTCTCGCGACACCAGATCCTAAGTCTGGCGTGGCTACCAATTACACCACAGGCGCAATCGAATTGCGGTGCAAAGATAAGCATCTTATTTAATTCTCCAAAATATTTGGTCACTTTTTGGATTCTGTGGACTTTTTAATAAGAGAGATTGCGGCCTCTATCAGTGTATCCACACCTCTTTCCACATCTTGTGGCAACAGATGCACCACCGAATCGGGCTCGATGCCAAACTCGGTGTGACGCTTCTGAACATCCAGCAAAGGCGAAGCCGAAAAGCGGACACACCAGCCATTGGGCAGCTCCGACATAAAGGGGAAACCGCTTCCGCCACCGGTTGTGTCGCCCATCACTGTCACATAAGGCATCACCCGCACCTTCTGCACAAAGTCATTGGCCGCACTGAAGCAGTGCCGGTTGGTCAGTACCACCACCGGACGCAGCCAGCGTATATATTCCGACGGCTTCAGATACAATGGATAGGGCGTCGAGAAGTCATCATGTCCTTTGCCGGTCTTATGCTGCATATAGCCGACCAGCATCTCCTTCTCCATAAAGCGCGATGCGATGCGATCGGCATAAGTCAGTGAGCCGCCACTATTCTCGCGTATGTCCAAGATCAGTCCTCTACAATCCTTGAAATGGTAGAATATATGGTTGAGGTTGCCCTCGCCAACAGCTGCCGAAAAGCTCTTATAATGGATATAGCCGATAGAGTCTTTGGGCAAGATGATGTATTTCATGCCGCCGGCCATACGATAATCTTTGCCGAGATAGTTCTTCTGCACCTCCTCATCGAAGTTGCGAGGATAGGCTTCATACCACTCCCAATAGCGAGACATATCAAACGAAGAGTAGAGATTGGTGTGTCCATCCTTCAGCTCCGCCAACATGTCGGCCATCAGGTCGAACAGCTCAAACTGGTTCATAGTGTCGGTCAGCTGCACACTGTATCGGTCGTGCACCTCATCCCAATCAATCTCTTTATACGAAAAGAAACAGTAATTCTCATCCATGATACGCCACAGCGTCTCAAAGTTCTCGCGTGGCGAAGGATCATATTCGCTCCCCTTCTCGCATCCCAGCAGTGCGACCAAGAGCACACATCCTATAGCTATTAATCGTTTCATCTCTTTTCTCCTATTCATAAAATGCACTCCGTTTACATTTCGATGCACGCATCTGCTTGCCGCCAAAGGCCACAAACTCCTTCACAAAGCCAATCACAAACGAGTTTGACACAATGTGTCCGGTGATGCAATTCATCTGAGTGCGATAGCGGCTGTTCAGATAGCCGGCCCGCACAATCAGGCTGCCCACCGGAAAATCGGCGGTGATATAATGCTTCATGGCAAACTTGTTGTGGAACGAATTGAAATGGGCCACGCCGGAGTGGTTGCCCAGCCCAAACATCTCGTAATACGACTGCGTATAATGGGGAGAAAAGGAGACTCCGGCCACAGGCAACAGCAGCTGATAGCGCAGTGTGAGCGGATAATCCTTGATCTTCCATTGATAGACCAACATCGACGAGAGGTTGAGACTCAGGTCGGCCTTCGCTGCCACCGGATTGTTGGTGTTGCGTGTGTTATAGATTGCGCCCGCCATCAGCTGACCCGACGCTCCGGCCAGCCACTTCAAGCCGGGCAACAGCGGCTGCTGATAATGATAGCCCAGCAGATAGTCCAGGAAGAGGCCATAATCGATAGCCGAACCGGCTCCATTCAGGGTGCGCCCACCATCAATACTCACAATCTGCTGCCTCACCACACGGTGATCGGCCAAAGCCACCCGCTTCAGGCGTTCATCCATGATGCGCAGATTCCACCCGGTGTAGCTCGACTCGATGCCCGGAGTCAGATAAGTATCCATCAGATTAAACCTTCCTGCGCCCACCATCGTGGCCACATTAACCGGGTAATCGGCCGGCTCCTTTTCCTCGCTTTGCTGTGCCCACAAGGCTGTGACACAGCCCAGCAGCATACACAACAGACCTGTTATTCGCTTCATACGCTATTCATCAAATAGTTTCATTTGACCTGTTATCTCATCCATGATGTCCCGATGGCTCTGAACGGCCGACTCGCTCTCATTCTCCTCCGGCAAATCCTCATCGCCTTCAGCCGGGTTCTTAGGCTCGGCATGGCGGTTCGGCTCCAGCTCATTGATGGTCTCTATCTCGAAGGTGGTGAGTCGCTTGCCCTTGGCCTTGAAGCCCTTCACGGCAATAAACTCCTCGGCATCCACCTCCAGCGGCTCACGGAAAGCATCCTTGCCGCCAAACACCACCTCGATACGCGGATAGACCTCATCGGTCAAGATCAGCAGGCGGCTCTTCGGGTTGTCGCCCAGGAAGTTCTGCTTGCGGCTTCCGGCTTCCAGCATGAAGCGCTTCAGATAGGGATACTTCTGATCCGCATCATACAGAGCTGCCGTCCACACCTTGTTGGGGTCGAACTTCTCGATCATCAAGATATTGTCTTCATAGTGGTTGCTCAGGTCGAAGTTGGTCGTGTAGAACTCTCCGGTCTGCAAAATCACCAAGATCTGGTCTTCGCTCTGAAACTCGCCCAGCTCATCGCCTCGCCCATCATAATTGAGGCGCAGCACATCTCTGTCGAACCACACTTCGCGTCCGCCCAAGGTGGAAGAGCCCTTCTGTTTCAAGGTGATCTTATGCACATCGGCCTTGGTCAGGATATTTCCCTGCGAGGCTCGTCCCTTGATGGCAATCTCACTGAAATTCTTCTCAAACACCAGCAGCTTCTGGCGAGGCTTGGGCTTCAGTATCACCTTCACCGTCTCGGCCTCGCCATTCGGGTTGGCACTGAAATAGAGGATGCGCGAACCCTCTGTCCCCTTCGTCAGGTCATATTCCTTGTCTCGGGTCACGCCGGTCACTGCAAAGCGCTTGATATAGTTGAAACCCACCTTGCCGTCGCGATAGATCACGTTATAGATAGTGCGCACATCATTCCGCTTGAAGACATTGAGATAGAGCACATCTTTGCCCACAAACATCTTGTCGCACACCTTCACAATCTTGTAGATGCCATTGCGATAGAAGAGGATCACATCGTCGATATCCGAACAGTTGCAGACAAACTCATCCTTCTTCAGTCCCATGCCGATAAAGCCCTCGGCCCGATTGATATAGAGCTTCTCATTGGCCTCGACCACCTTGGTGGCTTCGATGGTGTCGAAGCTCCGCACCTCGGTCCGGCGGGGATAATTCTTGCCATATCGCTCTTTCAGCTGGGTGAACCAGTTGATGGTGTATTCCACCAGATGAGCCAGATGATAGTCTATCTTCTCTATCTCGGTCCGCATCTGGGCAATCTGTTCATTACACTTATCCGAATTGAACTTCAAGATGCGTCCCATCTTGATCTCCATCAGCCGCAAGATGTCCTCTCGAGTAATCTCCCGTATAAAGTAGGATTTGAAGGGTTCCAACCGCCGGTCGATATGAGCCACTGCCTCGTCCATCGTGGCTGCATTCTCAAACTCCTTGTCCTTATAGATACGCTCTTCGATAAAGATCTTCTCCAGCGAAGCAAAGAGCAGTGTCTCTTCCAGTTCGCCCTTCTGAATCTCCAGCTCGCGCTTCAGCAGATACATCGTGCGGTCTGCCGAGTTGCGCAACACATCGCTCACCGTCAGGAAGTGGGGCTTATCCTCCTTGATCACACAACAGTTGGGCGAGATGCTGATTTCGCAGTCGGTAAAGGCATACAGCGCATCGATGGTCTTGTCCGACGAGACGCCGGGCGCCAGATGCACCAGAATCTCCACCTCACGGGCGGTGTTGTCGTCCACCTTCTTAATCTTGATCTTGCCCTTCTCGTTCGCCTTCAAGATAGACTCAATCACCGACGAAGTGGTCTTGCCATACGGAATGTCGTTGATCACCAAGGTGCGGTTATCCACCTTGCCAATCTTGGCACGCACCTTGACCGATCCGCCACGCTCGCCGTCATTATATTTCGACACATCAATATAGCCGCCCGTCAGAAAGTCGGGATAGAGCGTGAACTCTTCTCCCCTGAGATAGGCAACCGAGGCATCCAGCAGCTCATTGAAGTTGTGAGGAAGTATCTTCGACGAAAGACCCACGGCAATGCCCTCCACGCCTTGGGCCAGCAGCAGCGGGAACTTCACCGGCAGCGTGACCGGCTCCTTGTTGCGTCCATCATACGAGAGCTGCCACAGGGTTGTCTTCGGATTGAACACCGTGTCGAGGGCGAACTTCGACAAACGGGCTTCGATGTAACGCGGGGCAGCCGCACCGTCGCCGGTCAGTATATTACCCCAGTTTCCCTGGCAGTCGATCAACAGGTCTTTCTGTCCCAGCTGCACCAAGGCATCACCGATAGAGGCGTCTCCATGAGGATGAAACTGCATCGTGTGACCCACGATATTGGCCACCTTGTTGTAGCGGCCGTCGTCCAACCGCTTCATCGAATGCAGGATACGGCGCTGCACCGGCTTCAGTCCGTCGTCGATATGCGGCACGGCACGCTCCAGAATCACATACGATGCGTAGTCGAGAAACCATTGCTGATACATTCCCGAAAGATGATACGACACGCGTCCATCTCCCTTGTTCGGCACCTTATAGTCTGAATGTGTGTTCGCCTCTGCCTTCTCCTCTTGCGATGGAGCCGGCACAGTTTCTTCCCTCTCTTCGTCGTTGTTATGCGTCGTTATCTCGTCTTCTCTATCTTCTGGTCTCATATATTCCTATCTCTTCTCCCGTTACAAACAGGGTGTAAATATACGAATTATTTTAGGACTATAAGCCCTCTTCGGTGGTCATAACCACTTCTACCCGATTCCCTTCCGCCAAGAGCTTCTTCACAAATGCACGGATCTTGTCGGGTGTGATTGCCTTCACCACCGCCTCAAAGCGGGTGGCCTGATCGAAATGGCGGGCATAATAGTTGTCGAGCACACTCAGCCAATAGCCGTTCTCCTGCAGGCTCTCGGCATGGCGTTTCAGCAGGTGATCACGTGTCTTCACGAAGTCGGCCTCGCGTGGTCCTTCATCGGCCAGACGCTTCAGTTCGTCCCGCACAATCCGGTTCATCTGTTCGCGCTTGGCCGGATCGGTGTCGTATTGGATCTGCAACAGAGTGCGTCCTTCGGGGAAAGACGATACCACCACCGACGAGCTCACGCCATAAGTGCCGCCCTCTTTCTCACGCACCTTCTCCATATACACCAGGTCGAGAATCTGCTTCAGCATCTGCGCAACCACACGGTTCTCCAGGTCATAGCTCATCTCGCCGTTATACAGATTCATCACAGTGGATTTGGGTGTCTCCATCGGGCGGTTGAACACATTGACATATTCTCCCTTGCGATAGGCGGGCACTTCGGCCGAATTGCCCTTTTCGATACGGTTCAGGGCGGGCAGCGTGGCCAGATACTGCTCGATATAAGTCTCTATGCTGTCCGGCTCAATCGCCCCCACAAAGGTGAAGACAAAGTCCGAAGCATCGGCAAACCGGTCTTTATACATCTGCATGATGCGCGGATAGCTAATCCGGTCGATCTCTTGCAGGCGCAACCGCTGTGCCCGTGGATTATCTTGATAGAGTGCCCAGGTGAGCGTGTCGGCAAAGGCTACCGACGGATCCAGCTCGACATGCTGTAGCTGCGACTTCATCCGGCTGGTAAACGAGGCAAAGGCCTCTTCGTCCATGCGGGGTGCCGTAAAGTGGAGATAGATCAGCTCAAACAGGCTCTTCAGGTCTTTCGGAGAGACCGATCCGCTCAATCCCTCTTCGTCCATGCCCAAGTAGGGCGAGCAGGTGACATTCTTTCCGGCCAGACTCTTTCCCAGCTCTATCGCCGAGAAGTCTCCCAAGCCGCCCAGCCCAATCACACTGCTGAACACCTTCAGATTGACGGCATCCTCATCTCCAAAGAGTGTGCTTCCGCCCGGACTGGTTGCCATCATCTGTATCTGGTCTTTCTTGAATTCGGTAGGCTTCACCACCACCTGCACGCCATTGCTCAGGCGCATCACGGTGGCTCCAAAGAGCGGATCCAGTCTCTTCTCAACGATGGTGCCGGGCTGGGGCAACGATGGGATCAGCGGCTTGTCCGACACGGTCTCTTTATACGGCTCGACCGGTCTCTTCTGTGCCTCCCTGAAGATGCGCAGCAGCTCCTCTTCCGACGGATAGACAATTCCCTCCTTGTCGGGACCGGTCAGGCTGATCACGATATTCTTTTCGCCTATCACGCTTTGGATATATTGATTCACCTGTTGCAGGGTGATGTTGGGGGCAATCTGGCTCATCAAGGCATATTCCATCTCGATGCCCGGAATCGATCCGCCTTCGGTGAAGTGATGGACATATTCGGTGGTGTAGGAGCTGTTGGGCTGGTTGTCTCGCTCGTTATAGGCCGATTCATACTGGCGCAGCACATTGATGCGGGCACGTTCATATTCCGACTGTGTGAAGCCGAACTGCTTCAGCCGCTCGGTCTCCATCACCATCGTGGTCAGGGTGGAATCGATGGCGCCCTCTTTCACCAAGGCGGCCACGGTCCAGGCCTCTTTGGTGCGAGCCACCATATAGTTGCCATCGGCTGCCTCGGCATAGACAAAGGGCGGATTGGCCTGATGCAGCAGTTCGTCGAAGCGTTCGTTCATCATGGCCGAACAGACCGCCTGCACATAGTCTTTCTCCATTCCGACGATGGTTGCCGCCATCTCTCGGGGCAGTTTGTCATGTTTATAGAAAAGGAAAAGGGTAGTTGCGGGAGCTTCTCGGTCGGTAGCTATCGACACCAGCGGCTCTTCGTTGTCGGGCACGGCCTCTTCGTTGCGCTTTGCGGCATTCACCGGAGCGGGAATATCGGCAAAGATCTGTTTCAGCGAGTTCTCCACCCGATCGACATCCACGTCGCCCACCACGATGATGGCCTGCAGGTCGGGGCGATACCATTTCTTGTAATAGGCTCGCAGCTCTTCGGGTTTGAAGTGGTTGATCACATCAATCGCACCAATAGGCATACGGTGGGCATAGCGGCTGCCGGGCAATATCTCGGGCAGTTGCTGCTCCCACATACGGGCCTGAGCGTTCTGTCCGGTGCGCCACTCTTCGCGAATGACGCCTCGCTCTTGCTCGATGGCGGTATCGGCCAGCGTGATAAAGCCGGACCAGTCGTGCAGGATCAGCAGGCAAGAGTCCACAACCGAGCTCTCTTTCACCGGTGCATTCATCACCATATAGACGGTCTCGTCAAAGCTGGTATAGGCATTGAAGTTCTCGCCTCCGCGCATGCCCACTCGCTCGATATAGTCGTCCATACCGTGGCCGGGGAAGTGTTTGCTGCCATTAAAGGCCATGTGTTCCAGGAAATGGGCCAATCCACGCTGATGCTCCTCTTCCAGAATGGAGCCCACGTTTTGGGCGATATAGAAGTCGGCCCGCTCTTTGGGCTGTTCGTTGTGACGGATGTAATAGGTCAACCCGTTCTGTAACCGGCCATATCGCACCTTCGGGTCAATCGGTAGTGGGTCCATCTTGTCTTGTGCGTTCAGCAGGCTCCATGTGGCCTGACACACCAGCAGGGCTATCAGCCATAAATGTCTCTTCTTCATAATCTTCTTATTAACAAGTCTGTTTTTTCCCCCAACGGTTGAAAGGGGTAGTTAGCAAATATACAACATTTATGAGTTTACGGTAGGTTCATTCCCGAAAAAATCACTTACTTTGCAGATTCTAATAGGTTAGAAACTAAATTAACTGCGTTATTATGGCACAAGAAGATGTATTTAAGAAATTAGTATCGCATTGCAAAGAATATGGCTTCGTATTCCCTTCTTCCGAAATCTATGACGGACTGGGAGCAGTGTACGACTATGGACAGTATGGCGTTGAGCTGAAAAACAACATAAAGAAATATTGGTGGGACAGCATGACTCTGCTTCACGAGAATGTAGTAGGTATCGACTCTGCCATCTTTATGCACCCTACTATCTGGAAAGCTTCGGGCCATGTTGACGCATTCAACGATCCGCTGATCGACAACAAAGACTCCAAGAAACGCTATCGTGCCGATGTGCTGATCGAAGATCACCTGGGCAAGATCGAAGAGAAGATCAATAAAGAGGTGGCCAAAGCTGCCAAACGTTTTGGCGAAGCCTTCGACGAGGCTCAGTTCCGTGCCACCAATGCGCGTGTGCTGGAATATCAGGCTAAATGGAACGAGATTCACGAGCGTTTCTCTAAGGATATGAACGACTCCAACTTCGAAGATCTGCGTCAGCTGATCATCGACTGCGAGATTGTCTGCCCTATCTCGGGCACTCGCAACTGGACCGATGTCCGTCAGTTCAACCTGATGTTTTCTACCGAGATGGGTTCTACGGCCGATGGAGCCATGAAGGTCTATCTGCGTCCCGAAACGGCTCAGGGTATCTTTGTCAACTTCCTCAACGTGCAGAAAACAGGCCGCATGAAGATTCCGTTTGGTATCGCTCAGATTGGTAAGGCGTTCCGCAACGAGATTGTGGCTCGTCAGTTTGTCTTCCGTATGCGTGAGTTCGAACAGATGGAGATGCAGTTCTTTGTGCGTCCGGGCGAAGAGCTCGAATGGTTCAAGAAGTGGAAAGAGACTCGCCTGAAATGGCACTTGGCTCTGGGCTTGGGCGACAAGAAATATCGCTACCACGACCACGAGAAGCTGGCTCACTATGCCAATGCGGCTACCGACATCGAGTTCGAGATGCCGTTTGGCTTCAAAGAGGTGGAAGGCATCCACAGCCGTACCAACTTCGACCTGTCTCAGCATGAGAAGTTCTCGGGCAAGAAGATCCAGTATTTCGATCCGGAGCTGAACCAGAGCTACACGCCGTATGTCATCGAGACCTCTATCGGTGTGGATCGTGTCTTCCTCAGCATCATGGCGGGCTCTTATTGCGAAGAGAAGCTCGACAATGGCGAGTCTCGTGTTGTGCTGAAGCTGCCGGCAGCCTTGGCTCCTATCAAGTTGGCTGTGTTGCCGTTGGTGAAGAAAGATGGTCTGCCCGAAAAGGCCGAAGAGATCATGAACCTGTTGCGCTTCGACTTCCGTTGCCAATACGACGAGAAGGATTCTATCGGCAAGCGTTACCGCCGTCAGGATGCAATCGGTACTCCTTATTGTATCACTATCGACCACGATACGCTGAAAGACAACTGTGTTACTATCCGCTTCCGTGATACGATGGAGCAAGAGCGTGTCAGCATCGACAGCCTCCACGACATCATCTCTGAAAAGGTTAGCTTAAGGAATTTGTTAAAAAAGGTAATTGAATAAAAAAACGGGTATGACTATAAAAAGATTCGGCTTATGGGTCTGGATGCTTCTGTGCGTGGTGGCGTTCTCGGCTTGCAACGATGATGATGAGCTCGACTACAACAAGCTTATCGAGCTGTATGGCGACTGGAAGGCAGAAAACGACAAAGCGCTTCAGAAGATTGCAAACGACTCTTCCTACACGGCTATCGAGTCTGTCGGCAACGATGGCTCGGTCTATGTGAAGGTGCAGAAAGAGGGCAAAGGAAAAGAGCCTATCTATTTCACCGACTCGGTAAAGGCCTTTTATTCGCTGTGGACCATCGATGGCCGGAAGCTCGACTCTCGCGAGGCTCCTTACGACAATGCCGTCACACTGGGCGTTGGCACGGGTGTTATCGATGGCTGGGGCGTTGCTGTGCAGAATATGCATGTGGGCGACCGCTGGGAAGTGTGGATGCCTTATCAGTTGGGCTATGGCATTGCCGGCAACTATAACACAGAAACAGGCTCCTATTCGGTTTTGCCTTTTTCTACTCTCCACTACGAGATAGAGATTGTCTCTATCATCCGCAACGATGTGGAGATTACTAAGTAATATCTATTCTATTGTATAGTATTTGATCGGGCCTGCGTCAAAAGTGTTGTTTTTGAAGCAGGCTTTTTTTGAGAGGATGTGGCAGAGATATTTCAACTAATCGGTAAAGTGTTATTGTAATTTTATCAATGTGACCAATCGCTAAAATAAGCGACAAGTTTGTCTGAAATGACTGGCAACTTTGCCAGACTTGACAGACGAATCAGTCTCGGCCCAAACACCCTGAAAAAATGGGTTATAGCCTATCTTTCAAGGGTCTATAGAGTTTTTGGAAAAAGGGTATAGACTTTTTCAAAAAAGGGTAGGGACTTTTTTGAAAATGGGTAGGCACTCCGTTCGGATTGGGTAGGCACACTCCGTCGGAAAGGAGTAGTTACCCAATTCCCGTAAATAAACGACCCCATTTTGACAGGATAAACAACCTCTTGCATGCCCACCTACTTATTGTATTTTTACGGCAGTATTAAATAGGACAATCTTGAAGCATTCTTATAAGATTCGTCAGGATCTGTAAAATGCAAGGCTGCTTTTGTGATTATGATACACCGCCGTCTTTTGAATGCCCTTCGAATGCTTTTTGAAAAAAGATGCCGACCTTTTTCCAAAAAGGGTGCGCCCTTTTCTAAAAAAGGATGCGAGTTTTTCTAATAGTGATTGCAACCCTTTCACAACAGAGTCGGCGTTATAAAAGGTATCTCGACTCATTCACCAATGAATCATATAAAAGACTCTATCATTTGCTTCTTGTCTATTAGCCCCTCCTTTCTCCCTATCAGAATAGAATCAGAATAGTATCCATCTTGCCCACATTCTTTGAGTCAGAGATAGCGAATCTGCCATTATTTATGTACTTTTGTCATTCACAAAAGAATAAGATAAGGTGATGAACTATCAACTAACGGCTCCGGAAGGGAAATACCGGACTATTGTAGATCTTCCTGCTTCAAAAAGCATCAGCAACAGAGCTTTGATACTAAATGCTTTAAGTTATAGCCCGTATGAGGTGAGCAACCTGTCGGACTGTGACGACACGGCTCTGATGGTGAAGGCGCTAAACTCCGACGGACGAGACTTTAATGTGGGTGCTGCCGGAACTACCATGCGCTTTATGACGGCTTTCCTCTCAAAGATTGTGGGAGAATGGACCATCACCGGAACCGAACGGATGAAAAACCGCCCTATCAAAGTGCTGGTGGATGCCCTGAACAGCCTGGGTGCACGTATCGAATATATGGAGAAAGAGGGCTATCCGCCTCTGCGTATCTTCGGCAGTGCGCTGCAAGGTGGCGAAGTGGCACTGCCGGGAAATGTCAGTTCGCAATATATCTCGGCCATCCTGATGGTGGCTCCGCTTATGGAAAAGGGAGTGACACTGCGTCTGGAGGGCGATGTCGTCTCCAAACCCTATATCAACATCACGCTGCAACTGATGAAACAGTTTGGCGTGGAGACCGTCTGGAATGGCAATGTCATCCGTGTGCGGCCTCAGGAATATCGCCCCATCCGCTTCACCGTGGAGTCGGACTGGAGCGCAGCCTCCTACTGGTATGAGATGATGGCACTGTCGCCCCTTGGCGAGATAGAACTGCTGGGACTCTTCAAAAACAGTCTGCAAGGCGATGCAGCCGGAGCCAAGCTGTTTGAACAGCTGGGCGTGGGCACTCGGTTTACCAACCGTGGCGTACAGCTCTATCGCAATGGCAACCGCTGCCGCAAGCTCACCTATAACTTCGTGAACGAGCCGGATCTGGCACAGACCTTTGTCGTGACCTGCGCCTTGATGGAGATCCCATTCCGCTTTACCGGACTGCAATCGCTGAAGATCAAAGAGACCGACCGCATCGAAGCCCTGAAACAGGAGCTGCGCAAACTGGGCTACCTGATCCAAGAGAGCCACGACAGCATCCTGGAATGGAACGGCGAACGGTGCGAACCCGCGGCTCATCCGCTTATCGACACCTATGAAGACCATCGCATGGCACTGGCCTTTGCGCCGGCCGCACTGGTGCGGAAAGAGGGAATAGGCATCGCCCATCCAACGGTGGTGAGCAAGAGCTATCCCGCCTATTGGAAACATCTGATGGCTGCCGGATGGCACGTGAAAGAGGAACTATAAAATATAAAACAGACAAAAAACTAAATAGAGAGAAAGGAGAGATATGTGGTATATCATTCTTAGCCTGATCGCTTTAGGAGTAATCGCCGCCATTGCCGGCCATTACCGCAACAAAAGATTACAGCAGATGCTGGAACGGGGCGAGATTACAGAACTGCCCGAACCCAAAGAGGTGGAAGAGGAAGAATGCTGTGGACAGCACGAGACCTGTGAACGCGACAGCCTGCTTGCCGCCGTGAGCAAACAGGTGGACTATTACGACGACGAAGAGCTGGACCGCTTTCGGGGCGTAGAGGCGGATGCCTATGACGACAACGCCGTGGAGGAGTTTCGCGAGATACTCTACACGCTGAAAGAGATTGAGGTGGCCGGCTGGATACGCAGCCTGCAGCTCCGCTCGATCAACCTGCCGGATGCCCTCAAAGACGAGGCCTTTCTGATTGTCGGCGAACGCCGCACACATCCCTAATCAATCGCTCAACGCCTATCAAAAATATATCGATGACTGATCTGTTGCAATATGCTTTTTTTCAACATGCCCTGATGGGCAGCCTGCTGACCGCTGTGGCCTGTGGCATGGTGGGCAGCTACATCGTGGTGCGCCGGCTGGTCTTTATCAGTGGCGGCATCACTCACGCCTCATTTGGCGGACTGGGATTGGGCTTTTTCATGGGAACCAATCCGGTGTGGACAGCACTGCTCTTTGCCGTGCTCTCGGCCTTTGGCGTGGAGTGGGTAAGTCGCACACAGGATGTGAGGGAAGATTCGGCCATTGCCGCCGTGTGGTCGCTGGGCATGGCGCTCGGCGTTATCTTCATCTTTATGACGCCCGGCTACACGCCGAGCCTGACAGCCTATCTGTTTGGCAACATCCTCACCATCACGCAGAGCGACATCATGTGGATTGCCCTGCTGACAGGAGCACTGCTGCTCTTTTTTGCCCTCGCAATGAAGAGCATCCTCTATGTGGCCTTCGACCGCGACTTTGCCCGCACGCAAGGGCTGCCGGTGGCCTGGATTGAATATACAATGATGTTTTTCATCGCCGTCACCATCGTCTTATCAATCCGTTTGGTGGGCATCATGCTCTTGATGAGCCTGCTGACGCTGCCCCAGATGACCGCCAACCTGTTCACCTGCGACTTTCGCAAGATGGTGGTGGGCAGCATCCTGATCGGCTTTGCCGGATGTGTGGCCGGACTGATACTCTCTTACTACCTCGATGTGCCTTCGGGTGCCTTTATCATACTGGTGCTCGTGATGCTATTTTTAGGGGTAAAAACAATAAAACGGCTCTTTATACGTTAACACCCGTAAGGGATAAAAGCGACTATAACACGCATGAAGAAAGGATTCTACTACATACTTCTGTCACTGACAGCCTTGGTACTCTGGTCGTGCAGCACGAAGAAGAACACAAAGGCCAGCCGCTTCTATCACGCCTTCAACACGCAATATAATATCTACTTCAACGGCAAGACATCGTTTGACGAGGCCCTGAAGTCGCTCAACAACGGATATAAAGAGAACTATTCCGACCGTATATGGATGTATCCCATCAGTGCGCAGCCCAAAGAGAAGCAGACGCCGGGCGGACCGTTTGACCGGGCCATCGAGAAGAGCAACAAGGCCATCAAGCTCCACTCCATCAAAGCCAAACCACCCAAAAAGCCGGGATGGAAAAACAACCCCAAGCAACGGGCTTGGCAGGAACAGGAGGAATACAACCCGTTCCTGAAGAAATGCTGGCTGCTGATGGGACAGGCTCAGTTCTACAACGCCGACTTCTTGCAGGCGGCGGCAACCTTTGCCTACATCGTGCGCCACTATCACCACGACGAAGAGGTGATGGCCGAAGCTCGCTTGTGGCAGGCTCGCTGCTATGCCGAGATGAACTGGCTCTTCGAGGCCGAAGACATCCTGAAGAAGATGAATACCAACGGCATCCCGAAAAGGAGCCTCAACCAATATGCGGCGGTCTATGCCGACTATCTGATCAGAGAGCAACAGATAGAAGAGGCGGTGCCCTATCTGAAGACGGCAATCAAGGCGGAAAAGAGCCGACGCCAACGGGCCCGCATGAAGTATCTGCTGGGACAGATCTACACCGAGCTGGAGCTGAATGGCATGGCGTATCAGGCCTATAAAGAGGTGATCCGTGCCAATCCGCCCTATGAACTGGAGTTTGCAGCCCGCATCCGACAGACCGAGGTGTTTAGCGGCGCAAACTATCAGAAGGTGGTGAAGATGCTGCAACGCATGGCCAAAAGCGAAAAGAACAAAGATTTTCTCGACCAGGTCTATTATGCCTTGGGCAACGTGTATCTGAACCGGGAAGACACGACTCGTGCCATCGAGAACTATCAGCTGGGCATCGAGAAAAGCACCCAAAACGGCATGGACAAGGCCATCTGTCAGATCAAGCTGGGTGATATCTTCTTCAAGCAACGCGACTATGTCCATGCGCAGCCCTGCTTCAGCGGTGCCTTGACGGGTATTCAGAAGGAGTATAAAGACTATCCGCGCGTCGCCAAACTGTCGGCCGTGCTCGACGAACTGGTGGTGCATGTAGAGGCGGTGCAGCTGCAAGACAGCCTGCAAACGCTGGCCAAGATGCCCGAAGCGGAACGTATGGCAGTGATCGACAAGGTGATTGCCGACCTGATAAAGAAGGAGAAAGAGGAGAAAGAACAGGCCGAGAAAGAGGCTTATCTGGCCGATCAGGAGTCGAAGGGAAACAATATCAACCGTCCGGGCACCGAGACCAATGCCTTCGTCTTGCCCACGGCGGGCGGCTCTTCGTTCTACTTCTATAACCCGCAGACCGTGGCTCAGGGCAAGACGCAGTTCCAGCGCAAATGGGGCCGTCGTCCGCTGGAGGACAACTGGCGACGACGCAAGAAGGAGCTTTCTACCTTTATGGAAAACGACGGGCAGGCGGGCGAAGAGAACAACCAACCGCTCAATGGCGAAGCAAATGCAGAAACAGACAATCCGCAAGACGATGGACTGAACCCGGTGGGCGTGGACGATCCGCACAAGCCGGAATATTATCTGCAACAGCTGCCCTTTACCCAAGAGGATATCGAGGCGTCAAACATCATCATCATCGATGGTCTCTATCACATGGCGATGATCTATAAGGATAAGCTGGAAGACCTGCCGCTGGCGGTGGAGGCTTTTGAGAATCTGGAAAGACGCTTCCCCGACAACGAGCATCTGCTGGAGAGCTATTATCAGGTCTATCTGATGGCGCTGCGCATGAACGACCAGGCATTGGCGGCAGCCTACAAGACGAAGCTCTCTGCCAAGTTCCCCGACAGCGACTATGCCGTGGCCATTGCCGACCCGAACTATGAGCAAAATATCCGCATGATGGATGCCGTGCAAGACTCCATCTATGAGAAGACCTACGACTCGTATCTGGCGGGCGACACCGGCGTGGTGCGCCGCAACTATTTGCAGGTAAACGAGAAGTATCCGCTGGCGAAGCTGATGCCTAAGTTTATGTTCCTGGATGCGCTGACTTATGTGCAGGCCGGCGATGCCGAGGGATTCAAGACAGCCCTGAAGGCGCTGCTGGAGAAATATCCCAATGCCGACGTGAGCGAGCTGGCAGGCGAAATGCTGAAGGGTGTTTTGCGCGGACGTTCACTGGTGCAAGGTGGCGTGAAGGGCATGAGCTGGAATCTGCGCTTTGGTGTGGGCGAAGATGGTTCGCTCTCGGCTGCCGACTCGGCCCGTGTCTTCACGGCTGAGACTCAAACGCCCTATCGCATGCTGCTGATCTATCCGACCGGACGCATCGACAAGAATCAGCTGCTGTTTGCGGTGGCGGCCTACAACTTTGCCAACTTCATGGTGAAGGAGTTTGACCTGAATCTGCAGGAAACCGGCCCGATCAGTATGCTCGAGATCAGTGGTTTTGTCAACTTCGATGAGATACTCCACTATTATAAGATGATCTACGACAAAGAGGGCTATGCGGCGGCTTTGGGCAAAGAGATGGCAGCTCTGCCTATCTCGGACGACAACTATGAGACGCTGATGCACGGCAAGACGCTGGACGAATATGTCTCCTTCTTCGAGGAGAATCTGGGCGAAAAGGCGCCCGAACTGATTGCCCGCTGGAAGGCTCGTATGGAGGCCGATGAGCCGGAAGAAGAGGCACCGGCGAAAAAGGAACAGCCAACCGAAGAGGCCGCTCCAACAATAGTGCCGACAGTGCAGCCAACCGACACAACAAAGATTGAACCTATCCGTATGCCGGATCCGATTAAGCCGGTAGACGACACCACAGCTATACGCAAAGAGCTGGTGATTCCGTCTGAACTGATCGAGGGCATTCGACAAGACAGTGTTCCGGAGGTGCAACAGCCAACCGAAGATCAGGGTCTCTCGCTGAAGGAGATCGAGAAGATCCGCAAGCAGCGGGAAGCAGAAGAGAAGGCACGCCAAGAGGAGGCTCGCAAGGCCTTTGAAGAGCAGCAAAAGGCCGACAAGGCTATGCAGGAGCAGAAGGCCAAGGAGCAAGAGGAGCTGCGCAAGAAACAGGCCGAAGAGGAAAAGGCGCTGATGAAGGCCAAGGAGAATCGCGAGAAACAGCTGGAAAAGGAACGCAAAGAGAAGATCAAACAGGCTGAGGCAGACCGAAAGGCCAAGATGAAGGCTCGTGAACAGCTGCGCAAAGAGAAGGAACGTGCCTATAAGGAGCGTTATAAACAAAAACAGAAAGAGCGCAAAGAAAAGGAGCGTGCCTATAAAGCCAAACTCAAAGCCAAAGAGAAGGCCCGACAAGAGGCCCTCAGAGCCAAAGAGAAGGCAAGAAAAGGGTGAATAGGACTCGGTGAGGCCCACTGTGAGTGGCTCATAATTACATCATACCCAGGGAGTTGCCCTGGGATGTGAAGAGATTGCCCCTTCGGGGCGCAGAGCTAATAACAATAACGACAAGGAGGAACAATGAAGCAAGGTTGAGAAACCAACAATGTTGCAACGCGAGCATTCCACCCAATGGTTTGGATGAATGTTTGCGCCAACGACGGGCTGAAAGCCCAATGGTTTCCTTAGCCCAGGGCAACGCCCTGGGTACTTATTAACACCAATTAACCGTGTTACCTATACAGTATTACGAAACTTTCGTATATTTGCGAAACATTCGTAACAATAATAGAGTATGGAAAAGTTAACAATACAAGAAGAAGAAGCCATGCGCCTGATATGGCAAACCGGCCCCTGTTTCGTCAAAGACATATTAGCAAAGTATGCCGATCCGAAGCCACCTTATACCACCTTGGCCTCGATCGTCAAGAATCTGGAACGAAAACAATATGTCTCAGCCAAACGGTATGGCAACACCTATGAATATACTCCGCTCATCGAGGAGAGTGACTATAAACGCTCCTTTATGAGTCGGGTTGTCAACAACTATTTTGCCAACTCCTATAAAGAGATGGTCTCGTTTTTTGCCAAAGAGCAGAAGATATCTACCGACGATCTGAAAGAGATCATAGACTTGATTGAAAAAGATTCACAGTAAAAAAACAACCTCGCCATGACAACAGAACTCATCTACTTTCTCAAGGTAAATGGAGCATTTGTGCTCTTTTATGCCTTCTATCGGCTGTTCTTCGATAAGGACACCTTCTTTCAGCTACGCCGTGCCCTTCTGTTGGCCTTTGCCGGGCTGGCTTTTCTCTATCCACTGCTAACGATACAAAGCTGGATCAGAGTGCAACAGCCGATTGTTGACCTGGTTGATAGCTATGCGATGATGCCATTGCCTGCCATCCATGTGCAGCAGAATGGAGCATCTGCGGACTGGACCGGCTGGCTCTTGCATGCAGGCTTATATCTATATATAGGCGGTCTGCTCGCTCTGAGCCTCCGCTTCTTGACACAGCTATTCAGCATCTTACGCTTGGCGCACCGCTGTCCACGCACCCAAATCAACGGAACATGGGTCTATCAGCTGCCTCATCCTTGCGGTCCATTCTCTTTCTTCCGGATGATCTTTCTTCATCTTGACAAACAGACGAAAGAGGAGATTCATGAGATTATAACCCACGAAAAGACGCACGCCAATCAGTGGCATTCTATCGATGTGATAGGATATGAACTGCTCACGATACTTTGTTGGATCAATCCCTTTGTCTGGCTACTGAGACGCGAAGTGCGCTATAACTTGGAATACCTGGCCGACCGGCATGTGATTCGATCGGGCCACGACAGCAAAAGCTATCAATATCATCTATTGGGACTTACTTATCATCAGGCTGCAGCAACTTTATATAATAACTTTAATGTTTTACCGCTTAAAAACAGAATTCGTATGATGAATCAAGAACGAACCCGCACTGTCGGGATAATCAAGTATGTGATGTTTCTACCGATTATTGCCATCATGATATTACTGAGCAATATAGAAACATTTGCCCGCACCTCTGCCCAGCAGATCTCTTCACAAACAGACGAACCGGTTATCACTCAGCAGGACAAGCCGGAGAAGATCTATGAGGCAGTTGAAGTATTGCCTCAATTCCCCGGAGGAATGAAAGAGTTCATGTCCTTTATCGGAGAAAACATCCAGTATCCACAGGATGCACAGAAGGCTGGCATAGAGGGACGTGTTGTCTGCCAGTTTGTGGTGGAAAAAGATGGATCGATCAACGAGGTAAAGGTGGTCAGAAGCATCCATCCTGCATTGGATCAAGAGGCAGTACGCGTCATCCAAAGCATGCCGAAGTGGACACCGGGCACCGTAAAGAATGAACCTGTACGGTGTATGTTTTCCGTTCCGATCGCCTTCTCTCTGAAAGGAAAGAATAAATAACGATAAGAGGCAAACCTCTTCAATCGTTTGTCATATTCGGTGAAAACCCTACATTTGCCGAAAACAGCATTCGAATGAAGAGGTTTCTTATCTGTATATTAATGACTCTGCTGCTACTCCCGACCTATGGAAGCGAACGGAAGAAGGTGGGATTGGTGCTGGGTGGCGGCGGTGCTAAAGGTGTGGCTCACATCGGTGTACTGAAGGTGCTGGAAGAGGCACAAATTCCTATTGACTACATCGCCGGCACCAGCATGGGTGCTATTGTGGGCGGTCTGTATTCGATTGGCTACAATGCCGCTGAGATTGATAGCATGGTGCGCCGGCAAGACTGGGCTCTGCTACTGAGCGACCAGGTGAAACGTAGTGAGCTGACCTTTCCCGAAAAGGAGAATGCCGAGCGCTATATCGTCTCGCTGCCCTTTGGCAAGGAGAAGAAAGACCGCACAATCAGTGGTGTTATCAAGGGGCAAAACCTGCAAAACCTCTTCTCGGAACTAACTGTCGGCTACCACGATTTCAAAGACTTCAACCAATTTCCTATTCCCTTTGCCTGTGTAGCCGTCAATCTGGTGGATGGCCGGGAATATGTGTTCCACAAAGGAAGCCTGCCGCTGGCTATGCGCTCCAGCATGGCTATTCCGGCAGTGTTCACTCCTATCCGACTCGACAGCATGGTGTTGGTGGACGGCGGACTCAGCAACAATTATCCCGCAGATGTGGCCCGACAGATGGGCGCAGACATCATTATCGGTGTGGACTTAGGCACCAGCGACCTGAAGCTGCTGAACGAGATCAACACGCCGGGCGATGTGGTGGGACAGATTGTGGCTCTGCATGGCTATGAGAAGTATAGCAGCAACAAAGAGCATACCGACCTGCTGCTCCGTCCCAACACAGTGCCCTACAACTCAGCCAGCTTCAGCGCAGCGGCTATCGATACACTGATAGATCGGGGCGAACAGGAGGCACGCAGGCAGTGGCAGCAGTTGATTGCCCTGAGACAACAGATTGGACCGGACAGCATCCCGACGCTATGTGCGCCCACGGAAAGCCCATATAGAGCGCAGCAAGACAGCCTCAACATCCGCCATATCTCTTTTGAAGGAACAGATCCGCGCGACGAGAAATGGCTGATGTGGATTAGCGGACTGAAGGAGAACAGCCCTATCTCGCTGCAAAAGCTGCAAAAGGCCATGTCGATCATCGTGGGCACCAACGTATTCTCGAATGTCAGTTATAAGCTGATTGGCGAGGGGCCACAAGATCTGATCCTGACGGTTCAGCCTAAGTCGATCAGCTCCCTGAACCTTGGTCTCCGCTTCGACACGGAAGAGATTGTGGCCGTCTTGCTGAATGCGACGCTCGACTATCGGACCCGCTACCGCTCCAAGATGGCTGTGACCGGCCGGATTGGTAAGAAGACCTTTGCCCGTGTGGATTATGCCATCGAGCGCACGCCGCTACGCAACTTGAGTGCGTCTTATATGTTCACCTACCAAGATCTCAACTTCTATCAACGGGGCGAGAAAATTGCCAACACCACCTATCGCCACCACTGGACCGAACTGGCCTATTCCGACATGAACTGGCTCAGCTTCAAGGTGAAGGTGGGCGTCAGATATGAGTATTTCGACTATCATTCACTGCTTTATACCGCCGATAATATAGGGCCGCACATCCGCCCCGAAGACTTTATCAGCTACTTTGCCATGGCTCATTTCGAGACACTGGACCGACGATATTTCCCCAACAAAGGACTCTCGATCAGGGCCGACTACTCTATCTACACCGACAACTTTGTCTCGTATAAAGGACATACGCCCTTCTCGGCCTTGGGATTGGACTTCAAGATGGTTGTGCCCATCACCTCACACTTCAGCCTGATTCCTTCGCTGACCGGACGCGTGCTGATCGGGAATGATCCGGCTTATCCCTTCCTGAATGCTCTGGGCGGCGAGATGGAGGGAAAATATCTGATGCAGCAGATTCCCTTTGCCGGCATCAACAGGGTGGAGATGTTTCACAACGCCGTGGGCGTGTAAGCGTTGTACATAGCAAGACCACAATTCTTATTTGTTACCTACTTGATTATCAGTAGGTACACGAAAATACAAACGTAAGCATTATTTTGTTGGGTGACAAGAAAGAACCAACAAAATGAAAAACAAATCCTGTGCAACAAATTTTGCTACCCAACAACCA
>CAKVBA010000002.1 GCA_934725305.1 uncultured Parabacteroides sp.
AGGCGAATCTGAACGAATCGTACCGAACCGGGACTAATTGTTTCTATTGCGAAATACGTGGTTCACCGGAGGCTTACTTTGAGGAAAGGGGACTTTTTCAAAAATGGGTAGGGACTTTTTTGAAAATGGGTAGGCACTCCGTTCGGACGGAATAACTACTCCGTCGGAAATGGGTAGGCACCCAATTTTCGGAAATAGCTTACTCCTTTTTGACCGGATTAGTAGTCTCTTGTCTGCCTGTTGGCTTATTGTATTTTATGGCTAATAAATATGCCTTCAACACAGAGCCATTGACCGAATTGGGTTTATGATTTTCCTACTCCACAATCAACATGTTATTATAAAGGGGCTGCATCAAAAATGATCCTTTTGATTCAGCCCCTTTAAGGTATGTCATAACTAATAAATAACTATTCTTCCATCGTTTCCAAATGATTCTTCAACGGGTTTGAATACATCTCAAGAATCTTGGTACGCAAGAAAGCCTCATCTTTATTAGGCAACACAATCTTGTCTAATTGATTCTGCAAATAGGTTTCGAACTGTTTCTTGTCTTTCACGCCATAATGTTCACTAAAGCGACGTGTACCATTCAACATATCATAAGCCACATAGTTGCATGGATAGAAGCGATAGTGTCTGTAAATCATTACATCAATAATATGAGCAATACGAGTAATCAGCTCGGTCTTCTCCATCGAACGATCCAGCTTAGAAAGAGCCTCGTTGATAGGAGAACCTATCGTAAAGTGAACACGTCCCTTATTATTCAGAATACCCGTTTCCATGCTGAGCAGGTCGTCGCGCTGACTCTTAACGAAGTTAGGATCGTCGCGCTTCTGCTGGAATTCCTTTGCCTTCAGGTAGTCACACGGGTCAATCTCGTATGAGATTGATACCGGCACAATGTTCAACTCCATCAGGTTGTCAATGATGCTTTTATCTTTATCACCACCCATATTCAGCATCTTCAGGATACTGCCTTGTGTGCGGTCGTTCGAATCTTTGGCACGTCCTTCGCGTTGGGCAATCCAGATAGACTCCTTGGTCTCTTTAATCGTATGGTTGATATAAGCAGAAAGCGTTCCGCTAACATCCAACATCTGACGAACAGAAACACCACGTTTCACAATAAAACTATTGTTCAAGCGGACAAAAGTCTTAATCCAAGGATGGATCAACAGATTGTCACCGATAGCCACCTGAGTCATTCCATAACCAACATCATAAAGCATTACATTCAAAAAGGCTGCATCCAGCACAATGTCACGATGGTTTGAAATAAATGTACAAGCGGGTTTGTTTTCCGGCAGACGACTACGTCCTGAGATAGTCAGCGAGAAGGTTGTATTCTTCGCTACGGTCATAACTGCATCATGAGACAAAGTGGTCTTAAACTCCTCCTTTGTTTTGCAAGCACGCATAGCATCCACAAACTGATCCCATGTCATCGGGAATCTCAAATAGTGAAATACCCGCTGAAATTCCGCATTATCAATCAGCTCTTCTATTGCATCCTTTACTTCGTCATTATTCAGCGGACGGATTTCGTCGAAATTGCAGGAAACTTGTTCTGTATCCATATCTATCTTAAAATTCGTTTTCAATAATATCTGTCATAACCTCTGTAATATCTAAACCGGCTGCCCGCACCTGTTGAGGAATAAAGCTGGTTGCCGTCATACCAGGCGTAGTATTAATCTCCAATAAAACAGGATCGGCGTCTTCAGGAATGATATAATCGACCCGAATAAGCCCTTTGGCGCCCAAGATATCATAGATTCTTGATGTTTCACTTTGTATCTTCTCTGTCAATTCTGCAGAAATGCGGGCCGGTGTAATCTCCTGCACCTGACCGTTGTATTTCGCATCAAAGTCAAAGAATTCATTTTCTGTCACAACCTCGGTCAAAGGGAACATAACAGACTTTCCCTTTACCTTGTAACAACCGCAAGTCACCTCTGTACCTGCAATAAATTGCTCGATCACAACCTCTTTGCCTTCAGCAAAAGCCTTGGCAATGGCCGGTTGAATCTGAGAAGGTTCTTTCACCTTTGTTATACCAAAACTGCTACCACCATCGTTGGGTTTAATAAAAACAGGCAATCCCAATCGATCAATTACCTCTTGATCGGAAACGGATTGTCCCTGAAACAGATGGATGGAAGGTGCAATCTTCACTCCAAAATCTTGCAAATAGTGATTACATACATATTTATTGAATGTAACCGCACTCACCAACATTCCACACGAAGAATAAGGCAAACCTATCAGATCGAAATAAGCTTGCAAACGACCATCTTCTCCCGGAGTGCCGTGAATCGTAATATAGGCAAAATCGAAATGCTTTACCGCTCCATTCTCACTGAAGCTAAAATCATTCTTATCAATCGGCGTATATTCTCCTGAAGGGAGTTTCACCGACCATTCGCCCTTCTTTACGATGGCAATATATAAATTATATTTGTCTTTATCAATAAAAGAGTAGATTCCTTCTGCACTTTTTAATGAAATAACGATTTCGGAAGAATCCCCTCCGGCTACGATCGCAATGTTTCTTTTCATCTCTATAAATCTTTAGTGTTTGAATAAACGCGCCACCTGTCTATCAACTGCTGCATATCAGAGGGTATTTCGGAATCAAAAAACATCTCCTCTCCTGTTGTCGGATGAACAAACCCCAATGTTTTAGCATGAAGGGCTTGTCTTGGACAGATAGCAAAACAGTTCTGAACAAACTGTTTGTATTTTGAAAATGTAGTTCCTTTCAAAATCTCGTGTCCGCCATAACGTTCGTCATTAAACAGAGTATGACCGATATGTTTCATGTGTACACGAATCTGATGGGTTCGTCCGGTCTCTAACCGGCATTCTACCAATGTCACATATCCCAAACGCTCCAACACGGAATAATGTGTCACGGCATGTTTACCCTGATCTCCATCCGGAAAAACAGTCATCTGCATACGGTCTCGCGGATCACGGCCGATATTTCCTTCGATACGTCCACCCTCTTCTTGTATAATACCCCACACAACGGCACGATATTTACGCTTGGTCGTCTTGTTAAAGAATTGCATGCTTAAGTGACTCTTTGCTTCGGGACGTTTGGCAACGACCAATAGCCCGGATGTGTCTTTATCAATTCGGTGTACCAATCCCAAGCGCGGGTCTGACGGATCGTAATAGGGATCGTCTTTCAGATAATAGGCTAATGCATTCACCAACGTACCGGTATAGTTGCCGTGACCTGGATGCACAACAAGACCTGCCGGTTTATTCACAACCAGCAAATCATTATCTTCATAAACTATATTTAATGGGATATCCTCAGGAATGATCTCAAGTTCTCGTTTGGGACGATCCATCACAATGGAGACCACATCCAAAGGCTTGACACGATAATTACTCTTAACAGGCTTGTCATTGACCAGAATACATCCCGCCTCAGCAGCCAACTGAATACGATTACGGGTAGCGCCCATCATACGATCGACCAAAAACTTATCGACACGTAGCAGAGACTGGCCCTTATCGGCTACAAACCTAAAATGTTCATACTTGGGAGATAAGCCATCACCCTCTTCAGGCAATAACAGGTCATCGACCTGCTCATCTTCAAGATCATCTAAAAATTCGTCCATCACTTAAAACCAGTTTTCTTCTTCACTATTCAACGATTCTACCGGCTGCATATTCAAGGAATCCAACTGCATTTGTAAGGAATCGGGCATTGCATCACCACTACTTACAATCAGAGTCAACGGAGCTGTCAACGGAACGTGTTCTCCCTTATCCAGTTTGCGCCCATTCAGCTCTACATCAATAGCCAAATCTTTATAGTCGCCCGGAACATATTCTATCTCAATAGAATTAAATCCTCTCGACCTCAATAAGGCATAAGCCTGACGAAACGAAAGGTCTTCAATTTCAGGAATTGTCGCCATTTGAGAGGTCAGCGCATTGATAGTAATAAACAGGATGCGTCCCTCTTTTACCTTCGAACCAACATTAGGAACAACCTCTACAATTGCTCCCGGAGCGACTTCTTTCGAAAAGACTGAGTCAATCACATTATAGCGCAGGTGATTATCAGTAAGCAAAGAGGCTGCCTCTTCGAGCTTCATCCCTTTAATATCAGGAATAACCAACGCCTCGTTGTGACGTGTATAGGAATCCAACCAATGTAACACACCCCAAACAATACCACATGTCAAAACAATCGCCAAAACGATAGAGATGACAAATGGATTCTTTATCAGTTTCATGAAAAAGTTGCTCATTTCTATTTATTATTTTATAGGCGGTTCAAATTTAGAAAAAAAACACCATATAGACACAATCCTTCCGTTGAAACAATGGTATAAAAACAAAGAAAGTAAAGGCTTTACTAAAAAAACCTCTACTTTCTTTCTAAATCGTTACAAAGGAGCTATTATCCGTTGTATTCGTCTGATACTGTCAATTTAGCTCTACCTTTAGCACGACGAGAAGCTAATACTCTACGGCCATTAGCTGTAGCCATTCTTGAACGGAAGCCGTGCTTGTTCTTTCTTTTTCTGTTGGATGGTTGAAATGTTCTTTTCATCTTTCTATATTGTTTATATTATTTACATGTTTATTCGGGCTGCAAAGATAGACCTTTTTTTTTAACAAACAAAGAGTTGCCTCTTTTTTTCTAAAAGATTCCACCTTTATAGAGGTTGTCAAAGTTGGAATGCTGACCATTAAACTTTTGCGCCTCCTCGCCTTCGGGATTCAATTCTATCGATTTCTTCAAATCTTCAAACGCGCCATTCTTGTCTCCTTTGATGTTTTTCACACGTCCACGCTCGGCGTATGCCTTGGCCATTTCGGGATTCGATTCAATCAATTCATCGAAATAAGCAATAGCCTCATCCATCTTACCCTCAGCGATCAACAGGCGTCCCTTCAGTAACATAGCCTCTTCATTGAACGGATTCAATTCAATCACCTGATCAAAATCGGCAGCAGCCTCTTGCATCTGGCCCAACAACGCATAGATTTCTCCGCGCAGCAGATAACCATTTTCCTCTTCTGGCATCAGCTCAATCGCTTTATCAACATCGGCAAGAGCCTCTTTACCCTGGCCTAAATGGTATAGGATATCAGCACGCACCATATAAGAACCGGCAAAGTCATCCTTCAGAGCGATAGACTTGGTCAGGTCGGCTATCGCACCCAACTGATTTTCCGTTGTCTTTTTTGCCTTAGCCATCAGATAATAGGCCAAATAGTTTTCCGGCTCCAACGCGATAATCGCTTCGCAATCTGCCGGCACTTCGGCATCTCTGTCCATCATAAACAAGAGATTGATACGTGACACTCGCAACTCTACTCGCTCCGGAGCTAATTCCACTATACGGCTGGTCACCTCCAAAGCTTTGTCGAGCTGCATAGTCATGGTGTAGCCCGATGCCAAGAAGCTCATTGTTTCGATATCTTCACGCAGATTCAGCGCCTCTTCAAGACACTTAATACCGTATGCAGCCTTGCCACAACATTGCAAAGCACGCACTCCATCATATTTCAATATCTCGAAATTCTTCTGTCCATTTTTGTCCTTTTCCTCTTCGCTCATCTCTCCTTTTGTGCGAGAAGAAGAAAATAAAGAACTGAAAAAGTTTCCCATAGCCTTAAGTATTTATTTCTGCCACAAAAATAGTGAAAGGAGAGAACAGAGACAAACCAAAAGTTTACTTTTGAACAAACTAATACCGAACTGCCTCCATTCTTCAATTGTTATCAAGATAGAGAAAAGATTAAACCGGCTCTCTTTTTTTCAATTGAATAACCAATTGGAGTTTAAGTTGTAAAGAAGAATAGTTACATTTGTACAATTAATTTAAATAGCATGAGAAAACAATTTATCAGTGGATTGCTGGCTGCTTTTGCCTTGACGGCTACAGCGCAATCAAACGAATGGATCAATCCTGAAGTCAACGCCGTAAACCGTGCACCCATGCACACCAACTACTTTGCGTATGAAAGCAAAGAGGCCGCCAACAAAGCCGCCAAAGAACAATCAACGAATTACATGACATTAAATGGCACTTGGAAATTCTTTTGGGTGAAGAATGCCGATGCGCGTCCGACCGACTTCTGGAAAGTAGGCTATAACGACAAAGGCTGGGGCAACATGCCTGTTCCCGGTGTCTGGGAATTGAATGGATATGGCGATCCTATCTACGTAAATGTAGGATATGCTTGGCGAGAACAGTTCAAGAACAATCCGCCTATGGTGCCTACAGAAAACAACCATGTAGGTTCATACCGCAAGGAGATTACAATTCCGGCTTCTTGGGGCGACAAAGAGATTTTTGCCCATTTCGGTTCTGTAACCTCCAACATATACTTATGGGTAAATGGCAAGTTTGTTGGCTATAGCGAAGACAGCAAGCTGGAGGCAGAATTCAACCTGACGCCCTATCTGAAGCCAGGTCAAAAGAACTTAATCGCTTTCCAAGTGTTCCGCTGGTGCGACGGAACCTATCTGGAAGACCAAGACTTCTTCCGCTATAGCGGTGTAGCCCGTGACAGCTATCTGTATGCACGTAACAAACGTCAGCACATTGCCGACATTCGCGTAACACCCGATTTGGATGCGCAATACAAGAATGGCACGCTACAGGTCGATCTGAATATGAAAGGTCAAGGAGATGTAGAATTGGAATTGCTGGATGCAAGCAACAAGGCCGTGGCTACTCAGACGGTCAAGGCTTCGGGCAAAACTTCGGTTCAGTTAGAAGTGGCTGCTCCCAACAAATGGAGCGCAGAGACTCCTTACCTTTACACCTTGCGTGCCTCTTTGAAAGTCAACAATCAGCTGGTTGAAGTGATTCCTGTCAAGGTTGGTTTCCGCAAGATTGAATTGAAGAATGCTCAGATATTGATAAACGGCCAACCGGTTCTATTCAAAGGTGCAGACCGTCATGAAATAGATCCTGATGGCGGCTATGTCATCTCGCGTGAGCGTATGATTCAAGACATCCAAATCATGAAGAAGTTCAACCTAAATGCCGTCCGTACTTGCCACTATCCGGACGATAACTTCTGGTATGACTTGTGCGACCAGTATGGTATCTATATCGTAGCAGAGGCAAACATTGAATCTCACGGTATGGGCTATGAAGAAGAGTCATTGGCTAAGGATCCTTCTTACAAGAAGGCACACTTGGAGCGCAACCAACGTCACGTACAGCGCGGTTTCAACCATCCAAGTATCATCTTCTGGTCATTGGGTAACGAGGCTGGTTATGGACCAAACTTCGAAGCTGCCTACGATTGGATAAAGGCCGAAGATCCGAGCCGTGCCGTTCAATATGAAATGGCAGGCAAAGAGGGCAAAACCGACATCTTCTGCCCCATGTATTACCGATTTACCGATTGTGAAGAATATAGCAAAGATCCGAAAAGCGACAAACCGCTGATCCAATGCGAGTATGCGCATGCGATGGGTAACTCTCAGGGTGGATTCAAGGAATATTGGGATTTGGTTCGTAAATACCCGAAATATCAAGGTGGTTTCATCTGGGACTTCGTTGACCAATCTGTTCGCTGGACCGGAAAGAACGGTAAGACCATTTATGCCTATGGTGGTGACTTCAACCGCTTGGATGCAAGTGACAACAACTTCTGCGACAATGGTCTGATCAGCCCTGATCGCGTACCGAATCCTCACATGTATGAAGTGGGTCATTTCTACCAAAGCATTTGGACAACTCCGGCCAATCTGAAAGAGGGTATTATTAATGTATATAATGAGAACTTCTTCCGCGATCTTTCGGCCTATTATCTGGAATGGGAATTACTAAAAAAGGGCCAAGTGATCCGAAGCGGTCGTATCAACGACTTGAAGGTAGCTCCGCAACAAACAGTTCAGATCAAATTGGATTTAGGACATGTTTGCAAGCGTGCTGAAGGGCTGCTGAATGTCTCTTACAAACTGAAGAGCCGCGAAGGTCTGCTGCCCGCCAACCACGTGGTTGCCAAAAACCAGCTGACCGTCAATCCCTATCAGGCTCCTTCTATGGATCTGAAGAATGTAGAATTAAGCAATATCGAGACGGTTGCTCCAATGGTGCAAGAAAACGACGAGAACTATCTGATCGTTTCGGGCTGCAACTTCCAGATGGAGTTTAGCCGCAAGACTGGTTTCTTGACTCGCTATATGGCAAATAAACTGGAAATGATTGAAGAGGGCGAAGCTTTGACACCGAACTTCTGGAGAGCGCCGACAGACAATGATATGGGAGCCGGCTTGCAGAAGAAATATGCTGCATGGAAGAATCCGGAAATGAAACTGACCTCATTCAAACAGCGCACAGAGAATAAACTGATCATCATAGAAGCTGCTTATGATATGCCGGAAGTGTCGGCCCAGTTGCAGTTGACCTACACGATCAACAATGCGGGTGCGGTAAAGGTTTCTCAGAAGATGACAACCGACAAGAACACTAAGGTTTCAGGCATGTTCCGCTATGGTATGCAGATGCCTATGCCAAGAGCTTTTGAACAGATCGAATACTATGGCCGTGGACCGATTGAAAACTATGGAGACCGTAAGGCTTGTACCGATTTAGGTATCTATCGCCAGACCGTAGCCGAACAGTTCTATTCTTATATTCGCCCGCAGGAAACAGGCACAAAGAGTGATATCCGCTGGTGGAAGATGTTGAATGCTGCTGGCAATGGATTGGAAGTGGTGGCTGCTGCTCCTTTCTCTGCTTCTGCTCTGCATTATACGATTGAATCATTGGATGAAGGTATCCACAAAGGACAACGTCACTCACCCGAAGTAGAAGAAGCAAACCTGACAAACCTGTGTATTGATAAGGTGCAGACCGGTTTGGGTTGTGAAAATAGTTGGGGCTATATTGCTCGCCCTGAATATCAGGTGCCGTATGCTGATTATGAATTCACATTTATCCTGACACCAATAAAACACCAGATTAATATCAACTAATCGAATTGGATTCGGGAATAGAGACGAAAAAGGGGTTGAATCAAAATAACTTTTTGATGCAACCCCTTTAAGGTTTGTCTGAATTAGTAAAATGCAAGACACTTAGGATAAGACAGACAGGAGTTTCGTAGCGTAAATGACTAAGGTCGAATGCCGAAAGTAACGCAACAGCTTGCAATTATAACACACCGACTTTTAGATGAAACAGGCTCTTCTCAAAGTCCGTTTTCAGGCAATGGATCATAAGACAGGCAAACAACTCGGTTTTCCCGAAGCGATGCCTGCACATCAATGATCCGCTGATTACTACTTCCTCTGAAATAGAGGCTGGTATCTCGCAGCTCCTGCTCAAAACGACCATCAACCAACACATCCAGATAAGGCAACATAGCTGCCTGCTTGGGATGTTGCACGATAGTCTCAAAGGCAAAACCGGTATAGCACCAAATGGTCTTATGGCTACGTTCCTTAATCGCCTTGGCCAGTTCAGTAAAGCCTTCGGGTTGATACATCGGATCACCACCACTAAAGGTAACATTGGCAAACTCATCGGCCAATATCTTATCCAACAGCTCTTCGGTTGTCACCCAATGTCCCTTATGAATATCCCACGACTCCGGATTATGACAACCAGAACACTGATTGGGACAACCGGCTGCATAAACAGAGGTCCGGAAACCCGGACCATCTACTGTTGTATCTTCTATAATATCTAAAACAGATAACATGATAACCAACGCTCCAAGGTTTAATTGTGCGTTACACGATCGTTCAGTTCAGCCAACTTAGCCTGGTTCCATCTGTCTGTAGTTCCTACCAGATAACCGGTGATACGCTGCAACTTATCCAGATGAGTGCTTCCACATTTCGGACAGACTTCCAAATGAGTCGCTGCATCTTCATAGCCACATTCCATACAACGATTGCGGTTATGATTAACCGATCCATAACCAATATTATAACGGTCCATCATATCGACCACCTGCATGATTACTTCCGGATTGTGTGTAGCATCGCCATCCATCTCTACATAGAAAATATGTCCACCACGAGTCAAATCATGATAAGGAGCCTCCACTTCTGCTTTATGACGTGCACTACACTTATAATAGACCGGCACATGATTAGAGTTGGTATAATAGTCACGATCTGTAATGCCCGGCAACACACCAAAGCTCTTACGGTCGCGCAAGGTAAATTTACCCGACAAACCCTCGGCCGGCGTAGCCAATACACTATAGTTATGTTGATACATTTCAGAATACTGGTTCGCGCGATCGCGCATATAAGAAACAATCTTAAGACCTAAACGCTGAGATTCCTCATCCTCACCATGATGTTTACCGGTAAGAGCCACCAGACACTCTGCCAGACCAATGAAGCCAATACCTAAGGTTCCTTGATTAATCACCGAAGCAATGGTGTCGGTTGGTTTCAGCTTTTCGCTACCCAGCCACAATGATGACATCAACAACGGGAACTGTTTAGCATAGGCCGTCTTTTGGAACTCCATACGCTCATGCAACTGACGAGCTGTAAGATCCAACATATTATCCAACTTAGCAAAGAAGCGGGCAATACGTTCTTCGCGATTCTCGATAGACATACATTCAATAGCGAGACGTACAATATTGATGGTAGAGAAAGATAAATTGCCACGACCGATAGAAGTCTTCGGTCCAAAGCGGTTTTCAAACACACGTGTACGGCATCCCATCGTAGCCACTTCATGCAAATAACGCTGAGGATCATCGGCGCGCCACTCTTCACTCTGATTAAAGGTGGCATCCAAGTTTAGGAAGTTCGGGAAGAAACGACGAGCTGTCACCTTACAAGCCAACTGATACAAGTCATAATTGCGGTCTTCCGGCAGATAGCTCACGCCTCTCTTCTTTTTCCAAATCTGGATTGGGAAGATAGCCGTTTCACCGTTGCCCACACCACGATAAGTGCTCTTCAACAATTCACGAATGATGCAACGACCTTCAGCCGATGTGTCTGTACCATAATTTATCGAACTAAACACCACCTGATTTCCTCCACGAGAATGGATGGTATTCATATTATGTATAAAGGCCTCCATAGACTGATGTACACGACTAACGGTACGATTCATTGCATGCTGTACGATGCGGTCATCACCCTGCAAGCCATCCAACGGCCGATTCAAGAAATCATCCAGCTCTTTATTATAAAGATGTGAATAGTCTGCGCCGTTCAGACTTTCCAATGTCTTCACCTCTTCGATGTAGCTATTGCGCACATAGGGAGCCAAATAGAAGTCAAAAGCAGGAATTGCCTGACCACCGTGCATCTCATTCTGAGCCGTTTCTAAAGAGATACATCCCAAAATACTGGCTGTTTCTATACGCTTGGCCGGACGAGATTCACCATGACCGGCAGAGAAGCCATTCTTCAAAATACGGTCCAGTGGATGTTGCACACAAGTCAAACTCTTGGTTGGATAATAATCCTTGTCATGGATATGCAGATAATTGCCAATAACAGCGGCCTTTGTCTCTTCACCCAGCAAATAGTCATCCACGAAGGGCTTGGTTGTTTCACTTGAGAACTTCATCATCATACCTGCCGGAGTATCGGCATTCATGTTGGCATTCTCACGCGTCACATCATTCGATTTGATATTGATAATCTCCAAAAACATATCCCGTGTCTTAGCTTTACGGGCAATACTTCGCTGATTACGATAAGCAATATATTTCTGTGCCACATCTTTGCGGCTACTATTCATCAACTCAAGTTCAACCGCATCCTGAATTGCTTCAACAGTCATCTGCGAATCACCTTTAAAAGAAATATGGTCAGTTATCTGACGGATCAGTTGCCGGTCTTCTCCTATTTCAGTATGAAGCATCGCTTTGCGGATCGCAGTGGCTATCTTCTCTTCATTGAAGCCAACAATGCGTCCATCCCTTTTTACTACTGTTTGAATCATGTTTACACGAGTTATTTATAGTATTACTTTTTTCTTGCACAAATATACATCTACGCTTATAATGTTTTCCATTTTGGAAAACATTTAACAAGTTAAAATATATTAATCATATAATATTCAACGGATGCAAAATCATTTTGGAAAACTTCATAAAATCATTGTTCTTCAAAATAAAAAACAGGTACACAAAAACAGCACCTCAACAACCCGAAAACAACCTTACAAAAAGGTAATAAAGAGGAAAGATCCTAAAGAAAGAAGTGATATGATATATTATTCCTATATTTGTACATAATCGTCAACAAAAAGCGAAACATAAATCCATGATGGATATAGTGAACGAGCCGACAAAAGAAAATATTAGAAAGTGGTTTAAGAGGATTAGCATCGCATGCCTGGTTCCGGTAGTATTGATTCTATTGGTCTCTATCCTATTATATATACCCACTTTCCAAGACTTTGCCATACGCAAAGCAACGGCCTATGCCAGTGAGACGACAGGAATGCAAATTGGTATTCAACAGATACGACTCTCCTTTCCGTTGGACTTGACCGTGCGAGGTGTCGAAGTGATGTCTTCCTCTGCTGATACTCTATTGATGGTAAAAGAGGCTAAAATACGTGTAAAGCCCGCTCCCTTGCTACACAAACAGGTTCTTGTCGAAGCCATCAGCTTGAAAGGAATGAAGGCAAACACCCGACAAATGTTCGATGGAATAGAGATTATTGGTGAATTAGGACAGTTCCATGCCAAAGCGGACCGCATCAACCTGGACAAAGAGCAGGCTACCTTTAACACCGTAGCCCTTTCGAATACCGCTCTCACCTTGATTCTAACGGATAGCCAGAAGGTGGAAGAGACCGACACAGTTCCGGTAAATTGGTTGATCAATCTGGAAAAGATCACCCTCAACCAAGTGTCACTCGCCCTGCAAATGCCCGATGACTCCCTACGCATAAGCAGTAATATAAACAAAGCGACCCTATTGGCCGGATCGGTCGATCTGGGTAAAGAGCGTTATGGCGCCACTCGATTGAGTCTTTTAGGCGCAACCTTGAACTATGACAGCGGATACAATGCACCGACAGAGGGATTAGATCTCTCACACATAGCATTATCCAATATAAACACCTCTCTTTCCTCCTTACGATACGCCGGCAAAGAGATGGCTATCAAAATGGATTCGCTCAACGCCGAAGAGCGTTCCGGCTTGAAGATTTTATCAATGACAGGCACCGTGCGAAGCGATGGTAAGACCTTGAGAGCACCGGAACTGCAACTGAAGAGTGAAGACTCAGAACTACGCTTATCGGCAGAGATTCCTTGGTCTTCCTTAAAGGAACAGAAGGCTAAAGACCACATGGCTATCAATCTGATTGGTTCTATTGGCAAGAAAGACCTGCTGACGGCCGCAGGCAAACTCCCGGAAGATTTTATCGACGCCTATCCCAACAAACCTCTGTTGCTGACGGCCTCTGTTTCCGGCAATATGGACCAACTGAAGATGCAGCCTTTTGTTATTGAAGTGCCAGGAGCCGTTAAGTTGGAAGCCTCCGGACAGATGGAAGCGGTGATGGATAGCATCCGCCGCTCCGGAGAGATGAAGTTGTCCATGAAAACCGGCAAGTTGGGTTTTATGCTTAAACTTATGGATGCTAATAACCGCGACCGTTACCTCATTCCCGAAGGTGTGACTCTGTCCGGATTAGCCACTTTGGCTCATCGGAAATATCATACAGAGATGAAGATGGAGCATTTAGCCGGACAGATACGACTGAATGGAGACTTTGACCAAACGGCGATGAACTATCAGGCCTCTTTGGAAATAGACAGCTTGATTCCCACTCACTTCATGCCCAAAGATTCACTCTATTGGCTGACTGCCGCCCTTCGGATAGAGGGAAAAGGTATATCTCCTTTCGACTCAGCCACACATGCCTCTCTGCAAGGTAAGATTGCCGATATACGCTTTGGAACAGCTTCTGTCTCAGGTATTCAATTGGATGGATCTCTTAAGAATCATCTGCTACAGATAGACCTGAAGAGCCAGTATCCATTAGCGAAGTTTGATATGTCACTCAACGCTTCTCTCTACGAAAAGAACATCAAAGGCATGCTGATTGCAGACGTTACGCATGCCGATCTGCACCGAATGAATTTGGTTGATAAACCCTTTTCCACCTCGTTCCAACTCTTCGCCGAAGCGGAGAGCGATACGGGCGATAACAACAAAGTGGATATCTCCTTAGGTAACTGGGAAATTGAGACAGCCAAAGGTGTTTTCCGCCCAAAGATGCTGACACTGCAAGCTCTGACCGATCCGGATACAACCCGCGTATCGTTTCATGCCGGAGATTTAGGTATCGTATTGACCGGCAATGCCTGCGTCCATGAGCTAACGGACAAATTGACGCTGATTTCAGATGACATCACCCGCCAATTTAACCAAGACTCTATGGTCAATCTGAACCTCCTGCGCCCGCTTCTGCCCGAAATGCACCTGAAAGTAGCAGCCGGACAGGATAATCCCATCTACAATTATCTGCAAAACTATTATATAGACTTCGAAGATTTAACCTTGAATGCCTATACTTCTCCTACTGATGGTATGCGTATGGAGGCTTCGGTTTATCAGCTGGCTCGCGACACGATGCTGCTCGACACTATCCGGGCCGGGATTTATCAAGACACGCTGGGTCTGCTCTACAATGCTCAGATCATTAAGAATCGATTCCGCAAACAGAAGCCCTTCTTCGCCGGATTGGAAGGGGCTTTCCGTCATGGATATGGTGATGCACGTCTTTCGCTGAAAGATGGAAAGGGAACAACTGGATTGTTGTTGGGAATTCGGGCCGATAAGATTGAACAGGGAGTGAAAATAAAGCTCTTCCCCAATAATCCGATCATTGCCTTCCAGCCCTTTACGCTGAATGAAGAGAATCATATTACGATACACAATGCCAAGGATATCTCTGCCGACCTGCGACTGACGGGTAAAGAGAATGCCTCTTTATGGATCCATTCGGAAGAGGAAGATCAAGAGAACGAAGAGGTTCATGTGGAATTGAGCCAAATCAACTTAGCCATTATATCCAATGCGCTCAGCTATATGCCTGCGCTCAAAGGCATCTTGAATGCAGACTTCAAGTATGCTCCTTCAGATTCTTCTTATATGGTGGTCAGCGATATAAGTATCGACGATCTCTACTACGAACGGGAACGAGTGGGCGAACTGCAGTTTAACGGCGTCTATCTGCCTTTGGAACAGGGAAGTCATCAGGTGGATATGCACCTCTTTCACGACCGTAACGAGATCAGTTATCTGACCGCCTTCTACCAATCGGCCGAACGAAACCGTCCGGACCGAATCGAAGGGAATATTGCCTTTACCCATCTGCCACTCTCTATGCTCAACGCCTTTATCCCGGATGATATGGCCAAGCTGCACGGTGATCTGGATGGCGAAATGACCATTGAAGGTAGTAGTGATGCGCCCAAGAGCAACGGTTATCTGAAGTTAGACACCGCCTCTGTATATATCGGCGCTGCCGGATCTTCTTTCCGCTTCGACGACAAGACGGTGAAGGTGAAAAACAACCGACTGTTGTTTGACCACTATCAGCTCTTTGCCTACGGGAAAAATCCGTTTGTGATGGATGGAGAGATCGATTTCAACAATCTGTCCAGCATGACTGCCAACCTGAAGATGAAGGCTTCGAACCTGCAGCTTTTAAATGTCAAGCGCAATCAGGAAAGTCTTATCTATGGTAAGCTGTTTGTAAACCTCAATTCCACCGTAAGAGGGCCGCTCGAAGCATTGACCATGCGTGGCGATTTGCAGCTGTTAGGAGGAACCAACATGACCTATATCTTGAAAGATTCTCCCTTGACGGTGCAAGACCGTATATCAGATATGGTAAACTTCACCTCCTTTGCCGACACCGTGCGTCGCAAAACGCCGCGCAAACCTCCGTTACCATTGGGCGGCATGGATATGCTGATGACGATCCGCATCGATCCGGCTGTGCGAATGAGCGTTGATCTGACGCCCGACCAATCGAGTCGTGTCAATTTGGAAGGCGGAGGCGATCTTTCTTTCCAATATACACCGCAAGGCGACATGCTGTTGAATGGACGTTATACGCTATCTGGCGGTAATGTAAAATACACTATGCCGGTTATTCCTCTGAAAGAGTTTTCAATCCGCGATGGCAGCTACATACAATGGACCGGCAATCCTATGAATCCGACACTCAATTTGACGGCAACCGAACGGATTCGATCTTCTGTCAACATTCAAGGGTCGCCACGTTCTGTCAACTTTGATGTGGGCATCGAACTGAAACAACGATTGGAGAACTTAGGCCTGAACTTCACCCTATCGGCTCCGGAAGATATGTCGATGCAGGATGAGCTGAACGCCAAAGGGCCAGAAGAACGGGCCAAATTGGCTGTGAGTATGCTGGTTACCGGCATGTATCTGGGAAACAGCTCGAACGGCAAGGTCAATGTCAATATGGGCGATGCCTTGAGTAACTTCCTGCAGAACGAGATCAACAACATTGCAGGCAGTGCACTGAAGACGGTAGATATCTCCTTCGGCATGGAGACCTATGATGAAAATGACGACCAAGGAGGCGGTTCACGCACCGACTACTCTTTCCGCTTTGCCAAACGGTTCTACAATGACCGTATCCGTGTGGTATTAGGCGGACGCATATCGACCGGAGAAAATATCAACAATGGTCAGGCACAACCTTTTATCGATAATGTCTCTGTGGAATACCGACTCGACAACAGCGGATCACGCTACATCAAACTGTTCCACAACAAGAATTATGAGAGTCTGCTCGAAGGTGAGATTATCGAGACCGGAGCCGGTGTGGTATTACGCAAGAAGATGATGCGATTACGCGAACTGTTCAACTTCCGGAAAAAGAAAGTGGCACCTATTAACGAAGATAAAGAGGAATGAAAGATACGATAAACAACATTACGCTATATATAATATATATGTGTGTCGGCTGCCTTTGGGCAGGCTGCTCCACAACGAAAAACCTGCCAGAAGGCGAGGTGCTCTATACCGGCATCAAGCAGATTACGGTGACGGAAAAGGATAAGAGTCCGGCCGGAATAGCTGCCCTCGAAGAGGTGGAAGCGGCTTTGGAATATGCGCCGAACAATGCCCTGCTGGGTAGTTCTTCATTGCGCACACCATTGCCCTTTGGCCTTTGGATCTACAATGCCTTTGTGAACAAACAAGGCAAGATCGGCCAGTGGATCTTTGATAAATTAGCCGCCAAACCGGTTTTAATCAGTAATGTCAACCCCGATGTACGTATCAAGGTGGGACAAAACCTACTGCGCGAATATGGCTACTTTGATGGATCCACCTCGTTCGAGATGATCCCGGATGCTAAAAATCCGCGCAAGGCGAAGCTGAACTATCAGATCACGATGGGACATCCTTTCACCTACGACAGCATCCAATATCGCCATATCCGTCATCAGGCAGATTCGCTGATTGAGACGGATATCGACAAACGCCTGATCAAAAAGGGAGATAACTTCAACGTCGTACAGCTCCAAGCTGAGCGCGAACGTATTGCCCTATTGCTAAGGAACAATGGCTATTACTATTTCCGCCCCGACTTTATCACTTATCAGGCCGACACATTGATCACGCCGGGCAAAGTGGCTCTACGAGTTATGCCCAAGCACGAACTACCACAAAACGCACTGCGTGCCTGGAAACTGGGCGATATATCGGTTTGGCTTAATGGCTATAACAATGAAGCTCCTACCGATTCGGTCTGCTATAAAGATTTAACGATCCATTACGAAGGCAAATTGCGGGTTCGCCCGGCTGTACTTTATAAACGTCTCCTCTTCAAACCGGGTGATATTTATTCTCAGGCCCAACAGGAAAAGACACAAACCGCTTTATCCCGATTGGGTATTTTCCGCTATGCTGAAATGCAATATACTCCACGCGACACCATGCATTGGCAAGACACATTGGACTTACGGATCAACACGGTCTATGACTTACCGCTGGATGGCGAGCTGGAGGTCAACTTCACTTCAAAGAGTAACGATCAGGTGGGACCGGGTGCAATTTTCAGTGTGACCAAGCGAAACGTCTTTGGCGGAGGCGAGACCTTTGGCGTAAAGCTACACGGTTCTTACGAATGGCAGACGGGCAATCGCATTGATGATGCCGGCTCCAAAATCAACAGCTACGAAATGGGCGTCAGTTCTACCCTGACTTTTCCCCGCATGCTGTTCCCAACATTCGGTAAATTAAACTTGAACTTCCCGGCCAACACCTCTTTCCGTATCTA
The DNA here is from genome assembly GCA_934725305.1 of uncultured Parabacteroides sp. Classification (GTDB taxonomy): domain Bacteria; phylum Bacteroidota; class Bacteroidia; order Bacteroidales; family Tannerellaceae; genus Parabacteroides. The sequence goes on from CAKVBA010000002.1 coordinate 18,288, forward strand.
TGTAAACCAGATGAACCGCGCCCGCTTCTTCAAGCTGCTGGCATTTGGTGGCGATGCCTCTTACGAGTTTCAGCCATCAGCCACCAGTCATCACTCAATCACACCATTCCGCCTGACCTATAATCTGCTACAACGAACCACTCATCAGTTTGATAGCATCACCAGTGTTAATCAGGCACTGAAAAAGAGCTTGGAGAATCAGTTTATACCGGCAGTCAGCTACACCTATACTTATGATGACTCGCCTATCACTTATAAGGATCACCACCTTTGGTGGCAGCTCTCGGCTACACAGGCCGGCTTGGTAATGGATGCTCTTTATACGCTGAGTGGCAAAGGCTTCAGCCAAGAAGACAAGAAACTGTTGGGCAACCACTTTGCCCAATTTATAAAGGGCACAGCAGAAGTGCGTTACGACCGGCTCATTGGCAAATCGCAACATCTGGTTGGACGCATGATGCTGGGTGCAATCTACAGCTACGGTAATGCCCGTACTTCGCCCTACAACGAACAATTCTATACAGGTGGAGCTAACAGCATCCGAGCCTTCACTATTCGAAGCATCGGACCGGGTCGTTTCTGTCCGAATCCCGATAATATCTATGGCTATATCGACCAGACCGGCGATCTGAAATTCGAAGCCAATCTGGAATATCGCTTCCCCATCTTAGGCGATCTGCATGGAGCCACTTTCCTGGATTGTGGCAACATCTGGCTACTACGTGCCGATCCCAATCGTCCGGAAGGCCAACTGAAATGGGGCCGCTTCTTCAGAGATTTGGCATTGGGCACAGGTGCAGGAATACGTTATGCTCTTCCCTTCTTGGTAGTGCGACTGGATATGGGTATCGGTTTGCATGTTCCCTATGATACAGGCAAAAAGGGCTATTACAACATTCCGAAGTTCAAAGATGGCTTAGGCGTCCATTTGGCTATCGGCTATCCATTCTAAGCCCCTTGTGTCTAATCCTTTTGTCCTAAATGTATAAACCATATAGCCTAATCACAATTGTGATTAGGCTTATTCACATATTGTGCACAACTATACTCACATAATGTGATAAATCTTTTGCACACAATGTGACAAAGCTATTTGCTCAATAAAGAGAGATGAATCTTACATCCAAGGAAGAAGAATAGACAACACCTAAAAAAGACTTGATTATCTGCATCTTTTCCTTGTAAAAACCAAACGAATCACTATATTTGCTCAGAACCTTAAAAAGGAAATACTATGGTGAAAAAAAAAGTACTTTGCCTATTGATGGCCGCAGCTGCTGCACCCCTTTGTATGCACGCAGCTGACGAAGCCCGCCTGCTTCGATTCCCCACGACGAACGGCAGTGAAATTGTCTTCAGCTATGCAGGAGACTTGTACAAGGTATCAGTTAATGGCGGTGAAGCCCGACGACTCACCTCGCATATCGGATACGAGATGTTCCCACACTTCTCTCCCGATGGAAAAAGCATCGCTTTCACTGGACAATATGATGGAAACACCGAGGTATATACCTTGCCCTCTGAAGGCGGTGAACCACTACGTGTTACCTACACAGCGACCAACAAACGTGACGACTTAGGCGACCGCATGGGCCCTAATAATATCGTTACCAACTGGACACCGGACGGCAAACGCATCATCTATCGCAACCGTATTGGTGAAATGTTTAACGGCAAACTCTACACTGTAGATCCGGAAGGTGGTCTTCCCGAAATCATACCGCTGCCGGAAGGTGGCTTCTGTAGCTACTCTCCTGATGGCAAACGATTGGCCTACAATCGCGTGATGCGTGAATTCCGTACTTGGAAATACTACGAAGGTGGTATGGCCGATGATGTGTGGATTTATGACAAAGAAGCTGGAAAGGTTGAAAACATTACCAACCACAAAGCTCAAGACATCTTCCCGATGTGGATCGGCGACGAAATCTTCTTTATCTCGGACCGCGACCGCACCATGAATCTATTTGTCTATAATACAAAGAGCAAAGAGACCAGCAAAGTAACAAACTTTACCGACTACGATATAAAATTCCCCAGTGCCAATGGTCAAACCATCGTCTTTGAACAGGGTGGATACATTTATAAAATGGATGCAACCAGTAAAAAGCCGGAAAAGGTTCATATCACATTGACATCAGACAATATCTATGCTCGCCAGACGCAGAAGAAAGGGGCAGACTATATTTCTGCAGCCAGCCTGTCTCCCGATGGAGAACGACTGACAATCACCGCACGTGGCGAAGTGTTTAATCTGCCGGCTAAAGAGGGTGTTACAAAGAACATCACTCGTACACCGGGTGCTCACGAACGCGAAGCTGCTTGGTCTCCCGACGGAACTTCCATTGCCTACATCTCAGACGTAACTGGTGAAACAGAACTCTACATTCAATATATAGCAGATGGCAAGACCGTACAGCTGACTCGTAATAATGACACCTACATCCAGTCTTTCACATGGAGCCCGGATGCCAAGAAGATTGTCTATACAGACCGCAACAACCGCTTGAAGATGGTAGATGTGGCTTCACGTCAGGTTACACAACTGATGCAAAATCCTGAAGGAGGAACATCTCGTCCACAGTTCTCGCCCGACAGCAAATGGTTGACCTATACTCGCTCGGCCAGCAATGATTTCCGGGTAGTCTATCTCTATAACATTGCTTCCAAGAAGGAATATCCAGTGACAGACAAATGGTATTCATCCAGCTCTCCGGTGTTTAGTACAGACGGAAAATATCTGATCTTCAGTTCAAATAGAAACTTTGAGCCTGAATATGGATCATTAGAATGGAACCATGTCTATAACAACATGGGTGGTATCTATATGGCTATGTTGGCAAAAGATACTCCTTCTCCTCTGCTGGAAAGAGATGACGAAGTGAATATGGCTAAAAAGGAAGAAGCATCAACCACTGCCGGTTCATCAACAACCGATATACGGATTGATCCGGAAGGATTGAATGAACGACTAATCAGTCTGCCGTTGCCCGGCTCATACTATGGACGCTTCTATTGTGACGGCAAGAAGGTGTATTATTATCACCGTGGCTCCACTAAAGCCTTTAACCTGAGAGAAAAGAATGTAGAAGTAGTGGCAGAAGGTGCCTCTATGAATGTAGCTCCGGGCAATAAGAAAGCGCTTTTCTTCAAAGGAGGAAACATCTACGTTACTGACGTTCCGGCTGGCAAAGTCGGCTTGAGCAAGGCTGTCGATCTGTCAAATATGGTGATTCCGGTGGATTATCAGCAGGAATGGGCACAGATATTTGACGAAGCATGGCGTGCTTTCCGTGATGGCTTCTATCTGGAAAATATGCATGGCGTGGACTGGAAGGCAATGAAGCAGAAATATGCCGTATTCCTGCCCTATGTCAAGACTCGTCTCGACTTGAACTACGTGATCGGCGAAATGATTTCTGAATTGAATTGCGGTCATGCCTACGCGAATCCGGGTGAAACAGATAGACCTAAACGCATTCCAACAGGTTTGTTAGGTGCAGAGATCTCACGAGACAAGTCTGGCTTCTTCCGTCTGGAAAAGATTCTTCCGGGAGCAAACTGGAGCAAGCAGTTACGCTCTCCGCTGACCGAACCGGGTATTGATGCCAAGGTTGGTGACTATATCGTGGCAATAGATGGCGTTCCGACCAACACAGCCAAGAACATGTTCGCACTACTGGTGGGTAAAGCAAATATACCGACCGAACTGTTACTGAATAGCACACCTCAACTGGCCGGAGCACGCAAAGTGGTAATCAGTCCGTTGGAAGAGGAATATTCACTCTATCACTACAACTGGATTCAGGATAATATCCGCAAAGTGGACAAAGCGAGTGGTGGCAAGATCGGTTATATCTATATTCCGAACATGGGTCCAGAAGGATTAAATGAGTTTGCACGCTACTTCTATCCGCAGTTAGACAAGGAAGGTTTGATTATCGACGACCGTGCCAATGGTGGTGGTAATGTTTCTCCGATGGTTTTGGAACGTTTGGCACGCCAGGCATACCGCGTAAGCATGAGTCGTCATACCAACCGAATCAGCACTGTTCCTGATGGAACATTGGTTGGTCCGAAGGTTTGTTTGATCAATAAATATTCTACTTCTGATGGAGACTTGTTCCCTTGGGGCTTCCGTGCACTTGGCTTAGGAAAATTGATCGGTACTCGCACATGGGGTGGCATTGTCGGTATCAGTGGCCCGCTGCCTTATATGGATGGTTCAGACATTCGTGTTCCGTTCTTCACCAGCTATGATCCCAAAAATGGTCAATGGATTATTGAGAACCATGGCGTTGATCCGGATATCATCGTTGATAACGATCCGATCAAAGAGTGGAATGGCGAAGACCAGCAACTCAACCGTGCTATTGAAGAGATCATGAAGGAGTTGAAAAATCGCAAGCCAATTCCTCCTGTTCCTGCTCCGAGAGATTTTAGCAAGTAAAATACAAACAGCTGTTTTGCTTTTTTCGTTCTAATGACCGATTTGGGTTAAAAAAGGGCTGCATCAATATGATTGTTTTGATGCAGCCCTTAAACTTGATTCTATTACTTTCTATCACTCAACCTTACCGGCAATACGATCGACAACGACAGCAATAGCGCCGTCACCGGTAACGTTGCAAGCTGTTCCAAAGCTATCCATTGCAATATAGAGAGCTATCATCAAAGCCTGCAAAGTCTCATTAAAGCCCAACATGCTCTGAAGTAATCCTAAAGCAGCCATAATAGCACCGCCCGGAACTCCCGGAGCAGCCACCATAGCAACGCCCAACATCATAATAAATCCGGCATAATGACCCACTGCAATTGGTTCGCCTGCCATAATCATAATAGCCATGGCACAAGCGGTAATCTTCATCATACTACCAGCCAAGTGAATCGTTGCACACAAAGGAATCACAAAGACAGCAATATTCTGACGCACACCGTTCTTAATAGCCTGAGCCATTGTAACCGGAATGGTTGCAGCCGAAGATTGTGTACCCAATGCCGTAGCATAAGCCGGCAACATATTACGCAACAGGCGTAATGGATTTTTACCACTGACACTTCCGGCAATAGAGAACTGTATCAACAACAACAATACGTGCAGAACAAAGATGACCAGAATTACCTTCATAAAGGTAGCAATAATGCTCATCACCTGACCGCTTACTGTCATATTCAAAAAGATACCAAAGATATGAATAGGTAGCAAAGGAATAATCACACGTTCGATCAGCAATTCGATAATCGCCTTAAAGTCGTTGAATCCGTCGCGCAAGGCCGTTCCTGAGATATAAGACAAACCCAAACCAAAAGTAAATGAAAGTAACAAGGCGGTCATCACATCCATCAACGGAGGCATAGCTACCACAAAGTAAGGCTTCAGCATAAATTGCTCAGGATTTTCCATCACCGTCAATTCGGTATTGGCCGAAAGAATCGACGGAAAGATAGCGTCTGCACTGAAGAAGGTGAAAAAACCCGAAAAGATAGTGGATCCGTAAGCTATCAAAGCGGTAATAGCCAACAGCTTTCCTGCGCCTTTGCCCAATTCGCCGATAGCCGGAGCTACCAAACCGAGAATGATCAGCGGAATGGCAAACGATAAGAAGTTTCCAAACAAAGAATTAAAGGTAACAAAGATGCGGGCAATGCTTCCCGGAAGGAACTGCCCGAACACAACGCCAGAGGCAATCGCTATGACTACCTTAGCCAGCAAAGAAATCTTGATTTTTTTCATGGATTTGTTTTATTTTATAGCCGGTTGCGGCAACAATGATACTCATCAATGGACTGATCAAGTTAAAGAAGCAATAGGGCAGATAGATTAACGTGGGAACACCTAAAATAGTAGCCTGCGTCATACCACAAGTGTTCCATGGAATCAATACCGAAGTAACCGTAACGGCATCTTCTGTCGTACGACTCAACAGACGACTTTCATAGCCTTTCTGCTTATAGATATCTTTAAACATATTACCTGTCAAGATAATGGAAATATACTGGTCTGCTGTACACAGATTAAGAGACAAACCCGACAACACGGTTGAAATAATCATACTTACCCGACGTTCCATAAAGCGAAGGAACACCGAAGTAAGACTCTCAAGCATGCGACTGGCCGTCATAGCTCCACCAAAACACATAGCACAAATAATCAACCAAATGGTATTCATCATTCCGGACATACCGCGAGTAGCAACCAACGCATTCAAATCGGCATTGCCGGTTTCCACTTGTGTACTTCCATAATAGGTCATAAACAATCCTTTAAATTTAGCCAACGTCGCACCTTCGGGCAGTCCGGAAATCTCTTGCAACAAATGAGGCTGAAAAAGCACGGCAAACAATCCGGCTAATGCAGCTGATACAAAAAGAGTGACCAACGAAGGAACACGCTTCGCAATCAAAAGCCCTGTTACCGCCGGCACAATCAACAGCCATAATGATATGTTGAATGATTCTTTCAATGATTCAGAGAAAGCAACTACTTGTTCCATCCTGGAAGAGGAATGCATAAATCCGGCAATCGTAAAGATAATCAATGAAACCACCATAGAAGGCACCGTGGTATACATCATGTAACGGATATGCGTAAACAGACGAGTGTGCGTCACCGATGAAGCCAATACGGTTGTATCGGAAAGAGGAGAAATCTTATCCCCGAAATAAGCACCTGAGATGATGGCACCTGCCACCCATCCGGAAGCAAACCCTTGAGCATTACCAATTCCCATCAAAGCTATACCGATAGTAGCGATTGTTGTCCAAGAACTTCCGGTCATCAAAGAGATGATGGCACAGATAATACAACAAGAGGTCAAGAAGAAGCTGGGATGCAAAATCTGCATACCATAGTATATTAAAGTAGGAACCACACCGCTCACCATCCAACTGCCCGAAAGAGCACCGATCAAAAGCAGAATGATGATTGCCACAGCTACTCCAAAGATATTATCACAGATAGCTGTTTCGATGTCTTTCCAAGGAATGTGACAAACAAACATAGCTAAGATGGAGCAGACAGCTGTTGTTGTAAGCAATACAACCTGGCTTCCACCACTTAATGCGTCACTTCCGAATGTTCGGATCGTAACAAACAACAACACAACTAATACCACAATGGGTATCAAAGACAGTAATGGCGAAGGCATCTTCGGAGGCCGATTTTTCATTTCTCTAATTTGTATTTATTGATATATAAAAATGTCCCGACTCGCGAGACATAGATGATTTGCTATTTGAGGCGCCAAGATACGAATATTTTGCTTAACAGTCTATCTCTAAAACGGAAACATTGTCTTTTCCTAATTTTATCATTACATTTGACACATCATTTTCAATTACACGTTTATGACACTACGCACAAAATTTCAGTTAATAGGATACATTCTCCTATCATCACTTTGCTGGGAACTGACAGCAACCCCGTCTCCTAAATCTCAAGAGAAGGTTTCTATAGACACCTTAGCCATCTTGTCATTCAATGATTTTCACGGAGCCTTTCCGAAAGAATATACCTATCCGGGTGCTGCCTCTATGGTTCAAGAGGTCTTAAATGAACAGAAGAAATATAACAACACAATCGTGTTGGCCGGTGGAGACAACTACAGCGGAAGCTACTTTGCCCGCATCACACAAGGAGAACCTCTTCCCGAAGTGTTCCGCATGATGAATGTAGAGGCTTCTGCCATAGGTAATCATGAGTTTGATTGGGGCATCGATTATTTGAAACAGGCTTCTCAAGAGTATCTGCGTCCGGTATCTGCCAACATCACTACAGATGGCTATCATCTTCCCAACTGGTTGAGCCCTTATCGTATTGTAGAGCGCAAGTTAAAGAACGGAGAAACCTTCCGCACTGCAATCATCGGATTGACCACTATCGATACACCCACAAAGACATCGGCCCAAAATGTCAAAGGGTTACAGTTTATCCACCCAATGGCGGCCACAACTATTCAGACTCTCTACAACTTGAAGCAAGAGGGACAAATCGACCTGATTGTCTTGCTGATGCATATCAGTACCAATATGCGCTATCCCAACTTGGTAGGTAACAGAGAGGCTGAATATCTTCCTTATATAGATGGCATTGATGCCATTATCTCGGGCCATTCTCACAAGGTTGTGCTGGGCAAAGTAAATAATGTGCCAGTCATCCAGGCTGGTGCCAACGGTACACACATCGGCAAACTCTGCTTCCAGATTCGTACTACGGGTAAACATATTGAAACCTCTTACATCGGTGGTGATACCATTAAGGTGACAGCTCCTGCCAACCAGCAAATAGAAGAGATTGTCCAACAGGTGATGAAAGAGAAGAAGCTGGCTGAAAAACTGACCGTCGCTAAAGAAGCTTTGATACACGACTCCAATGTACCAGGTAATAAATATTCTTACACTACAATCGGCGCCTATGTGACAGCATCGTATGCAGACTATTTCAAGAGAAATGGTCCAGCAGATTATCGTTCCCTTCCGGTGATTGGTGTAAACCATTATGGCGGTTTGCGCAGCAGCTTATATCCTGGTGATGTAACAACCCTTCGTGCAGGCAATATTCTACCTTTCTGTGGAGATCTGTTGGCATACAAGTTTACGGGCAAAAGTTTGAAACGACTATTAAATGAAGGCCGCCACAACTATACCGGTTATCTACAGACCTCGAATGTTACACTAAGAATCAATAAAGAGGGAGAGATTGAACAGATATTCCAAAATGGAGAAGAAATCACAGACACAACGCCTTGTGTGGTTGTACTTGACAACTTCATCACAACCGGTGGCGATGGCTACAGCATTGAGTTGTTTACAGGAAACGAAATAAAAGAGTTTAACCAACGAAAGATAGTAACGACAAATGTGTTTATCGACTATCTTGGCAGCTCGGCATGTAAGCCAAACTTGTCGGTTAAAAGAGCTCCTGTTCCCAAGATAATGAATTAAATGAGACAAATAGTTTCATTTGACATCATTCTTTAACAATTAAATAGAAATAATTTGGGATTCATTGGTATTATCCCAAATTATTTTGTTTAATTTGTGAGTTAATATTACAGAAAGTATTATCCTTTTCTTAAATGTGATTGTATATGAAGGACACTCTTGAAACTAATCTGCCAGAAGATGCTGGCAAATTGGAAGAAGCTAAAGCTCCGGTAGAAACACCGGAAAACACTACGGCGGAAGTAAATGCCAACGAATCTACGGAAGCAACAAGTATGGCCGCAGGTAAATTGACTAAAGAAGAAATTCTTGGCAAATTAACAGAATTGGTTACTAATTCAGTGGAAACAGCTCGTGCCGAGGTGGAATCACTGAAACAGACCTATTATAAGATCCGCCGCAATGAAGTGGAAGAACTAAAAAAGGCTTTCCTTGAAAATGGCGGTGAAGAAAAGGATTTTACAGCTCCTGAAGATGAAATAGAAGGCAAAATCAAAGAATTGTTGGCTATTTATAAAGAGAAAAAAGCGGCCGCTTTAGCCGAAGAAGAACGTATCAAAGCTGCAAACTATGCTTTGAAATTACAGCTTATCGACCAGTTGAAAGCTCTTACTGAAAGCTCAGAAGACTTCAACAAACTGTATAATGATTTCAAAGACATCCAACAAAGATGGAAAGAGATCAAAAATGTTCCGCAAGAATATGTCAATGACTTGTGGAAAAATTATCAGATTTACTCAGAGAAGTTCTACGACATCATAAAAATCAACAACCAGTTCCGCGATTATGATTTCAAGAAGAACTTGGAAATGAAAACAGCTTTGTGCGAAACGGTTGAACGTTTGGACAAAGAACCGGACGTGGTATCTGCTTTCCATCAGCTGCAGAAATTGCATCAACAATGGAGAGAAATTGGTCCAGTTGCCAAAGAACTACGTGAAGAATTGTGGAATCGCTTTAAAGCAGCCTCTACAATTATCAACAAACGTCACCAAGAACACTTCGAGAAACTGAAAGCAAAAGAGCAAGAAAATCTGGAGGCAAAGACTGCTATCTGCGAACAGATTGAAAATATCAATACCGATGCTTTGAAATCATTCAAGGAATGGGAAGATATGAACAAGGAAGTAATGGCTCTTCAGGAGAAATGGAAGACCATTGGATTTGCTCCGAAAAAGTATAACGTAAAGATCTTTGAACGCTTCCGCGCTGCTTGTGATGCCTATTTCAACAAGAAGAGCACTTTCTACAAATCAGTGAAAGAGGGCATGGAAAAGAACCTTGAGCTGAAGAAAAGCTTGTGCGAAAAGGCTGAAGCTCTGAAAGACAACACCGACTGGAAAGAGACAACAGAAAAGTTGATTGCCTTGCAGAAGGAATGGAAGAAAGTCGGTCCTGTGGCTCGTAAGCATTCAGATGCTATTTGGAAACGCTTCATCACAGCTTGCGACTACTTCTTTGATCAGAAGAACAAGAATGTTTCTTCTCAGAAGAATGTTGAACAGACAAACTTGGCTGCTAAGAAGGCTTTGATTGACAAGGTCAACGCATTGGATGAATCTCTGTCACACGATGAAGCTTTGGCTCAGTTGAAAGGCTTCATGGCTGAATGGAACTCTATCGGCTTTGTTCCTTTTAAGGAAAAAGACAAGGTTTATAAAGAATATCATGCAGCTATCGACAAACAGTTTGACCGCCTAAAAGTGGATATGAACGAACGTCGCATGCAGTCTTTCCGCAACAACTTGAATGACTTGACTGGCAATGGTGCGAATAAGGACAACAAGGGTCGTTTGTATAGTGAACGTGATAAGTTGATGCGTATTTACGATCGCCAGAAGAACGAACTTCAGACCTACGAAAACAACATCGGCTTCCTCAGCATTTCCTCTAAAGGCGGTGGCGGCCTGCTGAAAGAGATGGAACGTAAGATTGAAAAGCTGAAAGAAGAGATGGCCTTGACCATTAAGAAAATCGAAGCTATCGACGAAAACTTGGAATAGAATTAATATAGACTCATTGAAGGGCTGTGCAGAAGTAGATTTTGACACAGCCCTTTAAGATTTATTATAGCCAGCAAAACACAAGTCATAAAGTAAGAATCCGACATGCATTTAGCAAACCGTATATACACACGTATTATGCCCCAAATTCACTATTTCAACCCTGGACACGAAACAGCAATCCTATTGGGAAAAAGTAATTATACACCACCGACCAATGTACGTATCATGCATCATGATCTTGCCGGCTTACCTTTATGGTATGCTGAAGCAGAAGATTATGTTTACGTACCGGAGGCTTCTCTCCTCTCTTCTTACAGGGAAGAATTGCCATTACGCCTGCCAACAGCGCGGCCTATCGATCGTGACCTGTTGCGTAAACAAGCGGGTGAACTTCCGGAATTAATGGCTTCGCCTTGGGGTTTGTCACTACCGGCTCTACATCTGTTCGAGCAACTACAAAAAGAGATTCATGCACCTATCACAGTACCAAAATGGAAAGAGGATTTTGTCTATCTGACCGGGCGTAAATCGGCTGCTTACTGCCTGGATAGACTACGCACACTTCTACCCAATCAACCTATTCCGGCAACTCCTCGCTTTTGCAATCATATCGAAGAGATTAAGGCCTATCTGCAACATAACGAAGCGCCCTTTGTAATTAAAACACCTTATTCTTCGTCTGGCCGTGGTGTACAATGGATCCATTCCCACACGCTGTCTGAGATGGACCAGAAATGGATTTTAGGCGCTTTAACCAAACAGGGAACCGTAAGCATTGAACAAGGACTATGTAATCAACAAGACTTTGCCATGGAGTTCTATTCCGATGGCGAAGGTATGGTACAATATCAAGGGCTTTCTATCTTCCAGACCGAAAAAGGAAGTGCCTATAGCGGTAACAGATTGCAACGGCAAGAGAAGATGGAAGATATATTGACTCAATGGGTCAGCAAAGAGAAACTACAAAAGGTAAAGGAGGCCGTAACACAGGTGCTAAAAGAGAGCTACGGCTCGCTCTATAGCGGCTATATGGGAGTTGATATGCTGATCTATCAAACGGCAGACCAACAATACGCCATTCATCCCTGCGTCGAAATCAACATGAGATATACCATGGGAATGGTCGCGCTGCAACTGTTTCGCCGCCTATTAGCTCCAAATGCCACAGGCAGCTACCACATTGTTTACCATAAACAAAAAGGAGATGCTTACAAACAGCATCTCCTCCTTCAACAAACACAACCGTTGCAAATAACAGCAGACGGACGGATTGAAAAGGGTTATCTTTCTCTCTGTCCTATAACCCCTGCGACCCATTATAGAGCCTATATATTGGTCTAAATTGAATAAACAATAGAGTTATCTTCCATCCAACAGACCGGCAAATCAAGAAAATACCCGATTCGGAAAACGGATTATCAATATAGAATTAACGATCATGCTTGATCAAGTTCATAAACTCTTCACGAGTCTTTGCCTGCTGGAAGAAACCGGTGAAGTCGGATGTTGTAGTCAAAGAGTTCTGCTTCTCAACACCACGCATCTGCATACACATATGTTGAGCCTCAACCACAACCATCACACCTAATGGATCTAATGTACGCTGGATACAATCTTTGATCTGCATAGTCATACGCTCCTGAATCTGCAGACGACGTGCAAAAATATCCACCACACGTGGAATCTTACTCAATCCAGTGATATATTTCTTAGGAATGTAGGCTACATGTACTTTACCAAAAAATGGCAACATGTGATGTTCGCACAAAGAGAAGAAGTCAATATCTTTCACAATGACCATCTGTTTATAGTCCTCTTCAAGAAACATGGCAGAGCGAAGCACCGCTTCCGGATCTTCATGATAGCCTTTAGTTAAATACTGCATGGCTTTTGCCACACGCTGCGGAGTTTTCAATAGACCTTCACGATCAGGATTTTCGCCCAATAAGGTCAACACCTCTTTATAATGTACAGCCAGTTCGGCTTGCTCAGCCAACAACTGATTTTCATCTTTTCCAATCATCTCAATTCAATGGTATTTTAATCTCTTCTCTAACAATGTACATCTCTTTTCCATAGGAGGGGAAAGCATCCATCAACAGACGCATCATGTGATAAGCCTCCTCATGTGAACGAAAATCTCCTACTCTCAGCTTCCAGAAGGGAGCGTGATAGGTCACATAGGTCGGTACATCTGGGAAAAGTTCTTTAATCTCTTTTTCCTTACGGAATGCTTCATCTTTCGACTTACGCTGGTTATTTCCCGAGAACACTTGTGCCCGGAAACCTTGTACCTTCAAAAATGTTTCAGTATCTGTCTTCTCGACATTGGCTCCACTCAGCCGCTTTCCAACCATCTGTCTGATAGCAGACGACTGGTTCACAATTACCTGTCCCTGACCGACACGCGACTCTTTCAGCGCATCGAAGATACTGAATCCTTCTCCTTTGGAAGAATCATCTTGAGCCAAAGCTGTGGCACTTGCAAGCAAGAGCGACAAAAAGATACAAGGAAATCTTTTCATATTCTTCTTTATACTATAAAAAGGTGTACCAGATACTTTCTTAGTCTTCTGGTACGCCTTCACTATTTATGAATCTAAAACTGTACAAAGATATATCATAAAAGCGACACAGATGCATCGCCATCAAGATACATCATAATTGATTTAGAATGCTTCGATAATCGGCATAAATTTCTCAACTGCCAAAGAAGCGCCACCAATCAAACCGCCATCAACGTTCGGTTTAGAGAACAATTCCTTAGCGTTGCTACCGTTACAGCTACCACCATACAGGATTGTGCAGTTGTCAGCAACTTCCTGACCATACTTAGCAGCCAATGTTGCACGGATATGTGCGTGGATTTCTTCTGCCTGATCAGCTGTTGCAGTCTTACCTGTACCGATAGCCCATACCGGTTCGTAAGCCAAAATGATCTTACCGAAGTCTTCAGCAGACAAGTCGAACAATGAACCTGCAATCTGAGCATCAACTACTTCAAAATGCTTACCGGCTTCTCTTTCTTCCAAAACTTCACCGATACAGAAGATAGGAGTCAAACCATTAGCCAAAGCCAAACCTACCTTTGTCTTCAGGATTTCCGGAGTTTCGTGATAGTATGCACGTCTTTCTGAGTGGCCCAAGATCACATATTTTGCACCTGTTGAAGCAACCATAGCAGCAGAAACCTCACCAGTGAAAGCGCCCTTTTCCTTATCTGCGCAATTCTCAGCAGCTACACCGATCTTATTTGTATCAATAGCAGCAGCTACACTTGCCAAATGAGTAAACGGAGTACCGATGATAACATCGCAATTCGGAGTTTTGCCCTTCAAAGCTTCGTCCAAACCTTTTGCCAAAGCCAAACCTTCAGCCAATGTTGTGTTCATCTTCCAGTTTCCTGCAACAATATTTTTTCTCATAACTCAAATAAATTAAATATATAATACAAATAAATTATCTCTTTTCTTTTTGACGGCGATTTCTCCAGTAGTCATACAACCAAACGAACAGCAAAGGTACACTAAAAGTCAATACGTTGGTTGTCAATGGCAACTCTTCTTTGCCGCTATTTCCCTTGCCAGACAGACAATCATCAACTACCTGCTTCAACGCCTCCTCTTGGGGGAAATCATTATAGTGCCATTTAGCAAGAATAGTTCCCTCGTTCAGCAATACCAATCCTGGGTTAGAACGAATGATGGTCTTCAACAACACATCATCAGCCAGCAAGAAGGGATATTCTGCTCCGGTATTATCACTCCAGGCAATCATTGACTCTTCGTCAGATCCGGTCACACAGAAAAAATCCATCTTGTTATCGTCGGCATAGTCATATATGTTGCTAATCTCATCCACCCGTCCTTCATCTGCTTCTTCCAGTTTCGGCGCTATCAACAAGAACACAGGACGCGGACTATGTAAGACTCGGTCTGTCACATCTTCTCCTATGATATTATAGAAGTTAAATGATTCTACTTCGGGCACATATTCTCTCTTCAGCAATTCCGTCTTCGACTCAACAAAGTGCCACGTACTATCCTCTGTCGGTGCATCCTCAAGGGAAAACTCTTTCTTCACTCCATCTTTCTCATAGATAAATGAATAATGGTATTCATCTTCCGGTGTTCCTTCGGGCACCTCTATCAATGCCGGAATGTTTGCACCTACCTTATAGGGGCGAAAGTCTATCATCGGCAAATGATTATAATTCTGATAGGCAAAACCAACCGCAAAGGCATAGGCAAACAGGGCTACAAACCAATAAACCTTATAGGTATATATGGGCAACATACGCCGATTTCCACGATAAATCACCCAAGATGCCGCCAACAAAACAATATTCTTAAAGAATGTCTGCCAATTGGTCAATATCAACGCATCACCAAAACAACCACAATCCGAAACCGGATCAAACAGAGCCAAATAGAGCGTCAACAACGTCATGAAGCTCATGAATGCCAATGTCAAAAAGGAGGAATATCGCCGATAGACTCCTAACAAAAGGCAAACGCCTAAAGTAAACTCGACTGCCGAAAGATTGAACGATAGCAACACAGAAATAGGATGCAGAGCCGCCATTCCAAATGCCGAGAAGTAGTCGTCTATCTTAATGGCACCACCCATCGGGTCGATTGCCTTTACAACACCTGAAAAGATAAAGACTACACCTACCAATAGCCGACACGCTTCAACTCCTATCTTACAAACAGTCTCTGAGCGATTCATGAGATTACTCCTCTCCCTCTTCGAGTTTAATCAATCCAAACAAGGCATAATTGATCATATCCATATAGTTGGCGTCAACTCCTTCTGAAACAAGTGTCTTGCCATCATGATTTTCAATCTGCTTGGTACGATACAGCTTCATCAATATCAAATCGGTATATGAACTGATTCGCATACTGCGCCATGCCTCATCATAGTCGTGATTCTTGGCATACATCAACTCTTTTGTCTTTGTGATATACTTATCGTAAAGCTGCAGCGCCTCTTCAATGGTTATATCCGTAGTGTCAGCAAAACCTAAAGCCAACTGTATCAAACCAATCACACCATAATTAACAATGGCCACAAATTCGGGGCGGATTCCTTCACCAACCATGCTCACACCCTTGATTTCGAGGCTACGGATACGATTTGCCTTGATAAATATCTGATCGGTCACCGACTGCGGACGCATGATTCGCCATGATGGACCATAATCTTTCAGTTTCTTCTCAAACAATTCCCGACATCTGGCAATCACTGTTTCAAACTGTTCCTTCGTATTTGGCATACTATTTCACTATTAGCGATGCAAAGTTACGACAAAAGTCTGTAAATGTCGAATAAAATTAAGAGATTGTATCAAAACGGTCGTTTGGATACGGTATTTTAAGCCAATTCGGTCATCAGGTTTGGGTTAGCATATAAAACATTTTGGCTTCCTTGATAGTGGACGAAAAGAGGATAATTTCCCTGCTAAAACGGAGTAACTACCCATTTTTGACAAAGTCTATACCCTTCTTTTGAGCACCATTCGAATGCAGTTCGAATGTCGTTCGAATGCCGTTCAAAAAAGAGATGCCGACCTTTTCTGAAAAAGGGTGCGCCCTTTTTCCAAAAAGATGCCGACCTCTTCCAAAACGGAATCGCCTCTCGTTTTAAATCAGATTATGAACAACGGATAGAACGTCCCAAGCGTAAAATAGTAGTACGTGTAATACCATTCAATTCACACAAGCGACGTACAGTTGTGCCGTAGCGTGAAGCAATCTCGCCCAATGTATCACCGGACTGAATGCGATGATAAACCGGCTGACCCTCAACTGAAGCCTTTGTATTTGTAGCAGCTTCAACAGCTGCAGCGGTTGTTTCAACAGTTGTCTTCTTTACGGATTCTCTGCCCGTACGGCTCTTTGTCTGTGCCGAAACAGAAGTGTCTTCTCCTGCTGTGCAACGAATAGACTGGCCAATGCGCAATGTTGAAGTCTCACGCAAACCATTCAAACGACACAGCTCACCCACAGTTGTACCATATTTACGGGCAATCTTACCCAATGTTTCTCCTGAACGTACACGGTGATAAACCAACTGATTGGAAGATGAAGTATAAACATTGCTTCTTCTGCCATTAATCTTAACATTGCGGAATACATATTGATCCTGATGAGGAACCATATTCTCAAAGTCGATAATCTCAGCCGGATTAATAGCCTGACCTAAAAAGCGTGTTTCAAAATGCAAATGTGATCCGGTAGAACGTCCGGTATTACCGCCCAAGCCTATCGGCTCGCCTGCTCGTACAATCTGGTTTACTTCCACTAAGAACTTAGACAAGTGTCCGTAAACAGTTTCCAGTCCATTCGGGTGACGAACCACCAAATAATAGCCATAGCCACGACCTTCGTAGCTGCGGATACGAATCTTTCCGTCAAACGCTGCGCGAATAGTATCGCCCTTATACACCTTTAAGTCAATACCACGGTGCATACGACGACGACGTGGGCCATACTTGGATGTCACACGAATCATGGAATCAATCGGTGAAACAAAAGATTCACAATTAATGGCAAATGAATCGGGGAAGGAAATATTCTCACATTTCTTATAAGGATTCACCCAACGGTTGTCCCAGTTTGAACCGTACAACTCATCAGCTGGATACATTAGATCTTCTTTGGCTTCTAAGGTTGTCATTTCATTAATCTCCGCCAACTCCTTTAAGGCTATATCTTTTTTAAAGCCTACGCGATCAGCCATCAGCTCCGATACACGTTTGTCCATCAATTCAGCATGTGTAGAAGTTACCTGATTCAAAGAACCCTTCTTTTCCGGTTCTTGAGCTCCTACAACAGAGGACATCACGACGGTACAACAAATGACAAGTAATAATTTTATATTCATCTTTCTTTTTCTATCTTTTTTCAGGATAAACAATGCAGAAAGAAAACACTCTGCTATATTACGAACAGGCCAAAGTTCGTAAATTTGAATAAACCGACAAAACGAATTACGGAAAAATTTCCTAATTCACATTAGCGTGCTCAGGACTAACTAGTTAAACAAATTAATTTACAGTTGTTTAGAGCCAAACATGTTTAACAACACATTAGCTGATCAATCCCCAATTTACCTCTTTTGCGAAGAGCTTTTTAAGCCTTTCGTTAAGAATCCGGTGGATTTCGCTCTTTAAATCGGGGTCTTCGTTCAATATCTCCTGTGCCAAATCTCTTGCATATTGTAGCAGCTGACCGTCGGCAGCCAGATTGGCTATTTTAAGATTAAGGCTCTCTCCGCTCTGCTGTGTTCCCTCCAAATCGCCATAGCCACGGAGACGCAAATCGGCTTCGGCTATTTCAAAACCATTATTACTGTTCACCATAATCTCTAACCGCTTACGAGTGTCTTGGCTCAATTTATAGGAAGAAACGAGTACACAAAAGGATTGTTCGGCTCCGCGACCCACACGACCACGCAGCTGATGCAACTGAGACAGTCCAAACCGCTCGGCACTCTCAATCACCATCACTGATGCATTAGGCACATTCACGCCCACCTCAATGACGGTTGTAGCCATCAAGATCTGTGCTTCTCCCGTAACAAAGGCCTGCATCTCTCGCTCCTTGTCGGCTGCCTTCATCTTTCCATGCACCATGCAGACCTTATATTCGGGAAACACCTCCTTAAAGGTTTCAAACCCTGCTTCTAAATCTTTATAGTCCAGCTTTTCATTTCCCTCGATCAGCGGATAGACAACATAGACCTGCCTTCCCTTGCGTATCTCTTGCCGCAGGAAGTCATACAGCTGTGCCTTCTTGTTGTCATAACGATGGATCGTCAAGACCGGTTTACGTCCCGGCGGCAATTCATCAATTACCGACACATCCAAATCGCCATAAAGAGTCATGGCCAACGTGCGTGGAATAGGTGTAGCCGTCATCACCAACACATGAGGCACAGCACTCTGATTCTTAGCCCACAGGCGTGAACGCTGTTCCACACCAAAACGATGCTGTTCATCAATAATAGCCAATCCCAGAGAAGAAAAGACCACACTCTCTTCGATTAAGGCATGTGTACCAATCACAATCTGTATCTCGCCATTAGCAATGGCCGGAAGTATCTTGTCTCGTTCTCTCTTCTTGGTGGATCCGGTCAGCAAAGCCACCTTCACATCCATATCTTTCAGAAACTCCATCACTGTCACAAAATGCTGCGTAGCAAGAATCTCAGTCGGTGCCATCATACAGGCCTGGCAATGATTATCAACAGCCAGCAACATCGCAAGCAGAGCCACCAACGTTTTACCGCTACCCACATCACCTTGCAACAGACGGTTCATCTGTCGCCCACTGCCCATGTCGGCACGAATCTCTCGCACAACACGTTTCTGAGCATTGGTCAGTTCAAAGGGCAAATACTCTTTGTAAAAGGTATTAAAAGATTCTCCCACACGGGAAAACAACAGTCCACGCAACTTCATCTTACGAGTTCCGGCTCGCTTCAACAAATTCAACTGAATAAAGAAAAGCTCTTCAAACTTCAGACGCAGCTGAGCTTTTCGCAACAGATCAACCGATTCCGGAAAATGGATATTACGGATAGCCTCACTCTTTGAAATCATCTGCACTCGTTGCAGCACATCTGCCGAAAGCGTCTCGGGTACTTGCCAATTCAGCTGAGAAAGCAAGGTAAACTGCAAGTCCTGTATGCTACGTGAATTGAGGAACGAACGTTTCATCCGTTCTGTCGTATTATAATAAGGAGTCAGACCATTAGCCACCTGATCGGCCTGATCCAATGTGTCGATATCGGGATGTGTAATAGTATAGATATGAGCAAATTCAGTAGGCTTACCAAACACGATATAATCGATTCCCACTTTGACCTTCTCCTTCACATAGTTCAGTCCTTTAAACCAGACCAAATCCATTGTGCCTGTGCCATCCGTAAACTTACCCACCAATCGTTTGGTGTGTCCTTCGCCCAAGGTATCAAAGTAGAGAATACGACCTTTCAGCTGGATATAAGGCAATTGAGCTGTTACCTCCGACACTTTATAGAAACGGCTACGGTCGATATATTTATAGGGATAATAGGCCAACATATCTTCATACGAAGATATGTCCACCTCCTTCTTCAATATCTCAGCCCGTTTCGGTCCCACTCCGGGCAGATACATAATCGATCGTTGGTCTATATCAAGCATCGTTACTGGTTTTAGAAAGCGAATTTATCACTTTTATAAGCGCAGTGCAAATCATGCTACAAAAAAGTCACGGCTCTTTCCATTTAAGAAAATGTTGTTCACTCAAAAATATAGTTGTTTCATAGCGAGTGTTTCCTTGGATTGTGAGGGTGATTTTTACTTTTGCGGTCATAATTCATGAGGCGATTTCCTAAAAAACACAATAAGCCCATGAGAATCCGAGAAGCCATTAACCTTGTCAAAACGGAGTAGTCTATTTCCGGAAATTGGGTGCCTATTCCTTTCCAACGGAGTGCCTACCCAATCTGAACGGAGTGCCTACCCAATTTCAAAAAAGTCTATACCCATTTTTCCGAAAGTCTATAGACTAATCCCGGAAAGTCTATAGACTCCTGAAACACAACGTATATCCTTGTTTTACAGGATGTTTACGCCGAGACCAACTTATTCGATAATTTCAGCAGAATCGCCCGTCGCTTCAGACGGATTTGTCACCAGTTTCCAGCGAACAACAGATCTAAGAAAATACAATAACTACTCGTTACGGCCGCTGTTGGTGTGCCAAAATACGCACACAAGACTGCCTTTTTAACCCCAATCGGTCGTTAGAACGAAAAAAGTAAAAACGACTGACTATTTTCATTCGTTCTAATGACCGTTTTGGATTTATTCATTCTCCCCTAATAAGGCCTTGGCAACAAGCAGATCCAAAGGAGTTGTCAGTTTAATATTTTCCCGATTACCATCGACCAGCGTCACCTGTTCACCCATAGCTTCCACTACAGAGGCATCATCGGTAAACAGAGTTGAATAGGGTTGTTGATAAGCCTTCAACAACAGATCGCCACGAAACACCTGTGGAGTCTGCACTGCTACATAACGTGAACGATCGACAGGATGACTCTCTTCTTCCGTCTTTTCTCGGATAGAATCAAT
Organism: uncultured Parabacteroides sp.; assembly: GCA_934725305.1. Lineage (GTDB taxonomy): Bacteria > Bacteroidota > Bacteroidia > Bacteroidales > Tannerellaceae > Parabacteroides. The sequence continues at coordinate 39,369 of CAKVBA010000002.1, forward strand.
CATAGGAATCACCGGAACCACCGCTCCTGATTGCTTGGCCCCAACAAAACAGGCCTCGATCACTTCGGTTGAGACAAAAGGGCGCACACCATCATGCACACCAATCCATGTCTGCTCTGCCGGGAAAGCATCACGAGACAGCTCTTCAGCAATGTATCCCAATCCGTTGCTTACAGAATGGAAACGAGTTTCTCCGCCTCTGACCACTTGATGCGGAGCCTTACAACCAATCTCGGTGCACAACATCTGCCAATAAGGTTGATGGTCTTCAGGAATAACCAACACCAACCGCGCCGAAGCATCCCAACGATGAAAGGCCTCTAACGTGTGCATCAACACTGGTTTGCCATGCAATGGTATGAACTGCTTAGGCAAATCTCCTCCCATACGCAGACCTTTACCTCCGGCCACAATCAAAACATAACGTCTCATCATTCCAACTCCTCCAATACCTTTTTTACCTCTTCATCTACTTTATAGAGCTTCTCTTTACACAACTTTATCAACCGTGTAGCCTCTTTTACCTTCTCTGAAAGCAGATCCACATCCAAGTCTCCACTCTCTATCTCTGATACAATACGGCGAAGCTTATCAATCGCCTCATTGTAGGATTCTCCCTTTTTTGCCATAATCTCTATTATATCATTTTATTCTACCTTACTCTTTACCTCACCGTCAGCGAAACGGGTAACCAAAGTATCTCCCGGCTGCAGCTCGGCTGCCGATTTAATAATCTTTCCCTCCTTCACGGCCAAACTATAGCCTCGCTTCAATATATAGTCGGGCGAGGCCATTTTGACAAACTGCTCCTTAAGTTGCAACTCGCGCCGACAATCTGCACATCTCTTTTCCACTCCATTCCGAATTCGCAACGGAAAATTCTCCAGCCCGGACTGATGACGCGTCAGCAGACCAGAGGCCATCATCGGCAATCGGTTGGTGATCAACTGTAACAAAGAGCGGTTCCGATCGAGTCGTTCCTGCACGACGGCTGGTAAACGAAGTGCCAACCGCTGCATCAGACTTTTCTGCTCCGTAAGTACCTGACTGGAGAGTAACAACAGATCGTGTTGCAATTCATCCAACTCTTCTGCCACCAGATCCATCTTCCCTATCAAGAACTGGGCCACGGCCGTGGGTGTCTTCATCCGCGTATGTGCCACCAGATCCACGATAGTGTCGTCTCGCTCATGGCCAATACCGGTAATGATAGGCAGAGGAAACTGAGCACAATTGGCGGCCAACAGATAGGAATCAAAGCTATTCAGATCTGAAGTTGCTCCTCCACCGCGTATAATCACCACCACATCAAACAAATCGGCATGCTGATAGACCCGATCCAGAGCAGCAATGACAGATTCTTCCGTTTTATCTCCCTGCATCAACGCCGGGAAAAGATGAACATAGAAAGGAAAGCCCGCCCGGTTACGAGTCAGCTGATCCAAGAAATCTTCATAACCAGCCGCCGTTGCCGAGGTGATAATCGCCACTCGTCTGGGCAACAGAGGAAAAGGAAGCTCCCGGTTCAAATCAAACACGCCCTCTTCTTTCAACCGGTTGATAATCTCCATGCGACGGCGCACCATATCACCCAGTGTATAGGCCGGATCTATATCTAAAACTGTCAGACTATATCCATACAGTTCATGAAACTCAATAGAAACCTTCACCAACACCTTCAGCCCACTGGCAAAGAGCTGTCCGGTCTCTCCTTCGAAATAGGGCTTCAGCATCCGGAAAGTCTTGGCCCAGATCGCACCACGAGCCTTGGCTACGATTTGTCCGGTTGATTCACTCTTCTCGATAAACTCTAAATAGCAGTGCCCCGACGACTGATTCACACGCACATCACTCATCTCGGCACGCACCCAATAGCTATCGGGAAAAGCACCATAGATAGTCTCTTTGATCCGGCTGTTCAGTTCCCACAAAGAAAGACCTTTGCCTCTGTCTGTCTCTTGATTAGTTGAAGTCCACCGCATATTTCTTCTGTTTCTTATAGATTTTATACACATTGGGAAGGCCATAACCCATCTCTTTATCGGGATGTTTATACCGATGGCTATACTGCTGCATAAGAGCGATCAGCTCCTTATTGCTCAGTTGTGGAAAGGCCTGCCACAGACAAACACCCAAACCGGCCAAAATAGGCGTAGCGAACGATGTGCCGTTGGCATAATCAATCTCTCCCTCCGAATCCACCACACAGCATCCCGCGCCCAAAGCCACCATATCCGGCTTCACTCGTCCATCAGATGTCAAACCCAACGAACTGAAATTGCATCGCTTACGATCACTTGTAACGGCTCCCACCGAAACAATACCGGGAGCATCGGCCGGAAAGATTATCTTTTCCCACGAACTGTTTCCTTCATTGCCGGCACTACAGAAGATTAGTAATCCCTTTTCGGCAGCCATAGTGGCCGCACGCGTAATCAAAGCAGTCTGACCATCCAAATCAGAAGGTTTGTAGAACGAACCTTCAAGTTCAAACACAAAATAGCCTAAGGAAGAGGAAACAACCTCAACCCCAACTCTATCGGCAAACTCGATGGCTGCCGCCCAATAATCTTCTTCCATAGGATATTCATATTGGCCATCCTCACTCTTGATCAGCCAATAAGAGGCCCGCGGCGCGGTTCCTATCATGATGCCTGATGTCTGAGCGGCCAAACAGGAAAGAACCTTCGTCCCATGATCTTCTCCCTGAAAGACACTTCTATCCGGAAAGACTACATTATGAGTGCCCAACAGCTGTAGTGAGTCGAACAAACTTATTCGGTCGGCATGCCGAAATCCGGCGTCGATAATAGCCACTCGCATACCTTGTCCCATAAACCCGGCTTGATGCAGCTTGATCCCATTCAACATGGCTATCTGTTCTTCGGCATAACCATACGGATTCTTCAATGGCTTTTGACTTGGGTTCAATCGTCTATCTGAAAGCTCTTCCTCCATAGGCTGGCTCTCTCGTTCCCCTTTCCAAACCCATTTGACCGAGTCAACCATAGGCAAGGCAGCCAACCGGTTAACCGTCAAAGAATCCTGAGTCTCTACAACCACCGTCGATAACCAACGGCTCTGCACCACACATCTGCCTCCTGCTTGCTCCAATGCCTCTATATAATGTGAGGCAATCGGCAGATCGGATTCCGTCACGGCTATACCTTGACGCGCTCTGCGCTGCAACGCCTCTTCTGACAAGAATTGTTCCGGCTGATCAACCGAATAGCCCGAACATCCCTTGTCCTTCAAATAGACACGAAAGAAATACTCCTCTCCTTTGACCTCGTCAAAAGGAAGAAGAGCAAACAGACATATACATAAACAGAGATATTTCATCATATAGACAAAGATAAAAATAAAAGGAGATAAATCATAAGAGGCTGTACCGAACAATTGAACGATACAGCCTCTTATGATTGTTTCACGCAATCATACTCTATTCTTCAAACTCTTTATAGATAGGAATCTCACGCTTGACACTCTGTCTGAGTGAAATCAATGTTTCAGTAGCAGTAACACCCGGAATCTCCTGAATGCGGTTATTCAACAGCTCCATCAGATGTTCATTATCTTGTGCATACAACTTGATCAGCAACGTGTACGGACCCGTTGTAAAATGGCATTCAACCACTTCAGGAATCTTTTCGAACTCGGGAACTACATCTTTATACATAGATCCACGCTCCAGCTTCACTCCTATATAGGTACATGTATTATAACCTAAGATTTTAGGATTGATATGATAACCTGATCCTATTATCACATTCATATCAATCATGCGTTGGACTCTTTGATGAATAGCCGCACGAGACACTCCGCACTCTTCGGCCACATCTTTAAATGGAATCCTGGCGTTCTTTGAAATAATATTCAAGATTTGCCGATCTAGTTTGTCTATCTTTTCCATATGACAACAGATTTATAAATGTTTTTCATTTTATTTGTATCAAAAGTACATAAATATTTTCAATCTGTTGCCATTATGAAAGGAAAAAGTGATTCATAAACCAGAAAAGCGGACAAAATGATGCTTTCAAGCATATTTCGCCCGCTTATTTCTAACAAAAGACTAATTTTGTTACTTCCTAATTTAATCCTTTACAATATCCAACAGTTCAACTTCGAATACCAATGTGCTGTTCGGCTTGATGTCCTGGCCTGCACCTCTTTCACCGTATGCCAATTCTGACGGGATCCACAAGATGTATTTTGAACCAACCGGCATGATCTGCAAACCTTCAGTCCAGCCCTTGATTACCTGGCTAACACCAAATTCAGCCGGTTCACCGCGGTCAACAGAGCTATCAAACTTAGTACCGTCAAGCAATGTACCTGTGTAGTGTACCTTTACTTTGTCACTCAAAGTCGGCTTAGCACCTGTACCTTCAGTGATCACCTTATACTGCAAACCGCTTTCAGTAGTGATAACGCCTTCTTTTGTCTTGTTTTCAGCCAAGAAAGCTTCACCCTCTTCCTTAGTCTTCTGAGCTTCTTTAGCAGATGCTTCGATAAAATAAGTCTGCAAATAAGTCTGAGCGTCCTGCGGAGTCATCTTCATAGCAGAAGAATCGCCCTTGATAGCGTGAATAAAACCGGCAATCAGATCATCTACGTTAGCGTTACCGCCAGGCAGAGTCTGCAAATTAGTCTTGTAACTTGCACCTGTGCTGATACCAATTGCATAACTTGCACTATCTACAGATGTCTGCAACTTTGCATTTGAGTGCGAAGAGTTACAAGAAACAACTGATGCTCCCAATGCTACGATGGCTGAAGCAGCCAAAACATTCAACTTTTTCATTTTCTTACTTGTATCTATTATTATTTTACGATATCCAACAATTCAACGTCAAAGACAAGTGTGCTGTTTGGTTCAATAACCTGACCTGCACCGTGCTCGCCATAAGCCAGCTGTGAAGGGATAAACAAACGCCATTTAGCTCCTACCTGCATCAACTGCAATGCTTCAACCCATCCCGGAATCACCTGGTTTACACCAAATACTGCCGGTTCACCACGATCGACAGAGCTGTCAAACACAGTGCCATTAATTAATGTACCGTGATAGTGACATTTCACCTTGTCTGTAAGGGCTGGTTTTACGCCTGTTCCCTGCTTCAACACCTCATACTGCAATCCGCTAGGCAACTCAACAACACCCGCTTTGTGGCGGTTGATATTCAGGAACTCTTCGCCGGCCTTCTTGTTGATTTCAAGCTTTTCCTGCTGAAGTTTCACGAAATACTCATTAATTACCTGCTTTGCTTCGTCGTATGTGATAGACGGTGTTGCTTCAGAAAACACATCCTGCAAACCTTTCATAAAATCTTCTACATGAAGATCCTTGATGCCTGAGTTCTGGAAATTATTTCCAATACTTAAGCCCAATGCGTAACTTACTTTATCCATTCTATTTTATTGTTCAACTAATTACAAATTGCAAATGTAGTGTTTTTACCTGCATTATACCTCTTTAGTCCAGCTTTTTTACATTATTAATTGGGTGTGAAATGAAAAAATCATAAAATAAGGGGCTTTTAATAGCCACATTCAATAGGAATATCTTATCTTACTACCAAATAAATGTATAATATTGAAGGCAAAAAATAAAACGACATGAAGAAGTTGGTTGTATTAACAGGTGCCGGCATGAGTGCAGAGAGCGGTATTGCTACCTTCCGCGACTCAGACGGCTTATGGATGAACTATAATGTAGAAGAGGTAGCAACGCCCGAAGGTTTCGCTGCCAATCCGGCTTTAGTATTGAATTTCTACAACGAGCGTCGGCGCGAAGTGATGAAGGCCCAGCCCAACGAAGGACATCTGGGTTTAGCGGCCTTAGAGAAGCTTTTCGATGTTCATATCATTACACAAAACATTGACAATCTGCACGAACGTGCGGGCAGTCATCATGTATTACATCTGCATGGAGAGATTATGAAGTCTTGCCCCGTGGGAGATACACAGACCACATACGATATTCCGGCCGATCAGCCCGATTTACATGTAGGCGATTTGGATCCACAAGGCCGTCAGCTACGTCCCTTTATCGTCTGGTTTGGAGAAGCCGTTCCTATGATCGATCCGGCCATCAAGCTGGTGGAGTCTTGTGATATCCTGGTGATTATCGGAACCTCTTTAAATGTCTATCCGGCTGCAGGTCTTATCAATTATGTACGCCGTGGCCAACCGATTTATCTAATCGACCCCAAGAGCGTGAACACCTATCGTTCAGACATCTACCATATTCAGAAAGGTGCATCCGCCGGTGTCCGTGAATTAACAGAGTTGCTGAAGAAGCAGATATAAAGCTATCCAAAGCGGTACTTCATAATTAGCAAGAATGAGACCGAAGTCCAAAATCATGACGCACCGCAAGTAAAGCCATTCGAATGCCTATATATTCTTCAATCAGCGGCGGCGATTATATAATCAGCCGCGGCGATTGAAGAATAAACGGGTATCTTGGCATCTTTAACATAAGCACAAACAAAGAATACATCGGAGAAGAAAACAGTTAACATGATACTGACAACAACTATAGACATTCCCAAAGGACCCTTTGGCTTTGGCTACGAAGAGCCGATTATGCTGATGGGATCATGCTTTGCCGAGAATATCGGGAAGAGACTCAGTGACAATCAATTCAAGACAGATCTGAATCCCTTTGGTACACTCTACAACCCCGCTTCTGTGGCCAGCGCACTAAAAAGGCTGCTACATCCGGCTCCTTTTACGACTACAGATCTGTTCCAACAAGATGGCGTCTATCACAGCTTTGCCCATCACAGTCGCTTCTCTTCCACAAGCGAGGCGGACTGTTTGGAGCAGATTAATAACCGGCTCAACGATTCAGCCACCTTCTTAACCAAGGCATCCCGACTGATCATCACTCTTGGTACAGCCTATGTCTATCAACTGAAGAGTAGCGGTGAAGTGGTGGCCAACTGCCATAAGTTGCCCGAAAAGCTATTTGAACGCTCAATGCTTTCTGTTGAAACAATTACAGAGGAATGGCAGATATTGTTACAACAACTGTGGCAACACAATCCGCTGCTGAAAGTTTTGTTTACCGTCAGTCCTATCCGTCATTGGAAAGATGGTGCACATGGCAACCAGCTGAGTAAAGCCACTCTGCTGCTGGTTATCGACCAACTGCAACAACGTTTCCCGAAGCAGATCCACTACTTTCCGGCCTATGAGCTGATGATGGACGAGCTACGCGATTACCGTTTCTATGCCGACGATATGCTGCACCCATCTTCACTGGCAATCGACTATATTTGGGAACGGTTCAAGGAGAGTCTTCTGACCCATGAGGCCTTGAAACTCTTGAACGAATGGCAAACGATTAAAAAAGCAATTGATCATAAGCCGTTTCGCCCACAAAGTGAAGCCTACAAGCAATTTTTACTGCAAACTTTGTTAAAGATTGAACGAATTAACAAGAAAATAGCGTCCTTTGCACCACAAGAAGAAGAAGAGCTGCGTAGAAGACTAAAGGAGTTTGGCCGAGACGCATCGCTATGACACTTTACTTACTAATTTTTTACCGTTGGATATGGAATATGCAATTAGAGAAATAGCCGGAATCATTGGAGCAGACTATAACACACTCCACGATGACACCATCAACATACTGTTGACAGATAGCCGTCGTCTCTCTTTTCCGGAACAGAGTCTATTCTTTGCCCTAAAGACAAAGACCAATGATGGGCATCGATACATCAGCGAACTCTATCGTCTTAGAGTACGAAACTTCGTTGTCAGCGAGATGTTGCCCGAATATGATAATCTGCCCGAAGCCAATTTCCTCGTGGTGAAAGATACGCTGAAGGCATTGCAGAAACTTGCAACACACCATCGGAAACATTTCAACATCCCGGTTATCGGTATCACCGGAAGCAATGGAAAGACGGTCGTCAAAGAATTCCTATACCAACTGCTACACAACGATTTCAACATCGTACGTTCGCCTCGTAGCTACAACTCACAGCTGGGTGTTCCTCTGTCGGTATGGCAAATGAACGATAAACATACATTAGGTATCTTTGAGGCAGGCATCTCTCAACCCGACGAGATGGAACGGTTACAGCCTATCATTGCTCCGACCATTGGCGTAATCACCAATATCGGTGAAGCTCATCAAGAGAACTTCATCTCTACCAACCAAAAGTGTATGGAGAAGCTGACGCTTTTCAAAGATTGCAACAATATTATCTATGATGGAGACAACACCTTCATCAGCAACTGTATCGAAGCCTCCTGCTTATCGCACAAGGCTCTCTGCTGGAGCCGCACCGACTCAGAGGCGCCGCTCTTCATCGAATACATCGAGAAGAAAGAAGGAGAAACCATCATCCATTGTACACTCTTGGGCTTCAGCCGCGTCGTCACAATTCCCTTTACAGATGACGCTTCCATCGAAAATGTCATCCAGTGTCTGGCCGTGATGTTGCTATTGAAACCGACCAGCGTGAATGATCTGGAAAAGTTCCGCCATCTGGAGCCGGTGGATATGCGACTCGACGTAAAACAGGGCATCAACAACTGCCTGCTGATTAATGACACCTATAATTCGGATATCAACTCACTCGACATTGCACTCGATTTCCAACAGAGCCGCCGCGTTGGCAAGAATCTGAAATCGACTCTGATCCTATCCGATATCTTGCAGAGTGGCACACTGCCGAAATCTCTTTATAAGAAGGTGGCAGACCTTGTACACCGCAAGAAGATCGACCGCATCATCGGTATCGGACGCGATCTGAAAGAGTATGGCAATGTGTTTGAAATGGAGAAGGAATTTTATCTGACAACGGATGAGTTTATCCAGTCGCCTTCATTCCGACGGTTCAAAGACGAGCTGATCCTGTTGAAGGGATCGCGCCGCTTCCATTTCGAGAAGATCTCAGATCTGTTGGAAAAGAAGGTACACGAGACTATTCTGGAGGTAGATTTGGATGCCGTGGTACATAACTTCAACTTTTATCGCTCCAAACTGAAGCCCGAGACCAAAATGGTCTGCATGGTCAAGGCGTTTGCCTATGGTGCGGGTTCTTACGAACTGGCCAAGACCCTGCAGGAACATCGCTGCGACTATCTGGCCGTGGCCGTGGCCGACGAAGGTGCCGAATTGCGCAAAGAGGGCATCTCTATCCCTATCATCGTGATGAATCCCGAATTCAGCAGCTTCAATGTGCTCTTCGAGAACCACCTGGAACCGGAGGTTTATAGCTTCCGCCTGCTGGATGCCATGATTCATGAGACCGAACGTAGAGGTATCACTTCCTACCCGATTCATATCAAAATAGATACCGGAATGCACCGACTGGGCTTCCAACCGAAAGATATTCCTGCCATCTGCGAACGCATCAAATCACAAAGTGGCGTTGTGGCTCGCTCTGTATTCTCCCATTTAGCCGGTAGTGACTCCTATATCTTTGATGAGTTTACCGAAAAGCAGATCCACACCTTCCGCAAAGCTGCTGCTGAACTGGAAGAGGGATTGGAATACCGGGTGATCAAACACATCCTGAACTCTGCCGGCATCGAGCGTTATCCCAACGACCAGCTTGACATGGTGCGATTGGGTATCGGCCTTTATGGTGTAAGTGCATCCGGACAGAAGGGCTTACGCAATGTGAGCACACTGAAGACAACCATCCTGCAGATACAGGAGATTCCCAAAGGCGACTCCATCGGATATAGCCGCATGAGCTATGCAGAACGGGATTCTCGTATCGCCATCATCCCTATCGGATATGCCGATGGTCTGGACCGCCACTTCAGCAATGGCAATGGCGTGGTATCGATCCGCGGACACCGCTGCCCCATCATTGGCAACATCTGCATGGATGCCTGCATGGTGGATGTAACGGATGTGGGTGCACAAGAGGGCGATTCCGTGATTATTTTCGGCGAAGAGCTGCCTGTCAGTGAGCTATCCGAAACACTGAAAACAATTCCCTACGAAGTGCTGACCTCGATATCGCCTCGCGTAAAAAGAGTCTATTATCGTGAATAATCAGCTATTTCAGCACTGCATTTGCATGAAGCGATTGTATATATTGCACATTTTATGTACTTTTGTGCCGTAAACTAAAGAATTAGGTATGAGTCATAATTTATTGCAAGGCAAACGAGGCATCATTTTCGGAGCACTGAACGAGATGTCTATTGCCTGGAAAGTGGCAGAAAAAGCTGTTGAAGAGGGCGCAATCATCACACTAAGTAACACACCCGTAGCTGTCCGCATGGGACAAGTAGATGCTTTAGCCCAAAAACTGAACGCTGAAGTGTTGCCCGCTGATGCTACAAACGTAGAAGATCTGGAAATGGTGTTTGCCAAATCGGTTGAAATATTAGGAGGAAAAATAGACTTCGTCTTGCACTCAATCGGTATGAGCCCCAATGTCCGCAAAAAACGCACTTACGATGATTTGGACTACAGCATGTTGGAAAAGACGCTGGATATATCAGCTCTCTCATTCCATAAGATGTTGCAGGTTGCCAAGAAACAAGATGCTATTGCCGATTACGGTTCAGTAGTGGCTCTCACTTACGTAGCCGCTCAAAGAACTTTCTTCGGATATAACGATATGGCAGATGCTAAGAGCCTGTTGGAATCTATCGCCCGTAGTTTTGGTTACATCTATGGTCGTGAAAAGAATGTCCGTATCAACACCATCTCTCAGTCACCGACACTGACAACTGCCGGTAGCGGTGTGAAGGGCATGGATCATCTGATGGACTTTGCCAACAAGATGAGTCCGCTGGGTAACGCAACTGCAGAAGAGTGTGCCGACTACTGTATCATGATGTTCTCAGACTTCACTCGCAAGGTGACTATGCAGAACCTGTATCACGATGGCGGTTTCTCAAGTATGGGTATGAGTCTTCGTGCTATGAACCAATATAGCAAAGGTCTGGAAGAATATACAGACGAGAACGGCCATATTATCTACGGCTAATTAAAACAGTCAAACATACAAAGGGAATGCGTTGGAATGATCATTTCGACTCATTCCCTTTTTTATAAATAAGAGGAAGCAACTATGTTAATCAAGATTTATCCGGGAAACCCCAACCTGAAAGAGATTGATAAGGTGGTCAATCTATTGCGCGACGGAGGACTTGTCATCTACCCGACCGACACGGTGTATGCCATCGGTTGTGATGCCTTGAATGTGCGTGCAGTAGAGAAGATTTGCCGTCTCAAAGGAGTAAACCCACAGAAGAGCGATCTGTCAATCATCTGTTACGACCTGTCGAACTTGAGCGAATATGCCAAGATAAGTAATCTGGCCTTTAAGCTGATGAAGAAGAATCTACCTGGTCCTTTCACCTTTATCCTGCCAACCAGTAATCAGCTGCCCAAAATCTATAAGAATCGCAAAGAGGTGGGCATTCGCATACCGGACAACAACATTGTGCGCACGTTGGTAAAAGAGTTGGGTAATCCTATCCTAACTATGTCGGTCCACGACGAAGAGGATGATATTCTTGAATATACAACCGACCCCGAATTGATTGAAGAGAAGTATAATGGACAGGTTGATATTGTGATCGATGGTGGATATGGCGGCATCGAACCTTCAACAGTAGTAGATTGCACAACGGACGAGTTTGAAGTGGTGCGTCAAGGGAAAGGAGAGCTTGCTTAACTCCAAGGCGGCCATCAGGCCGAAAGAGCCTTGCTTTCTACTGATTCGGACAAAGCTAGTACTTATTTTGAGTAGATTACAATGGCTGCGTTGAAGACGTATTTATCAACCCTAAAAATACAATAAGTCAACAGGCAGACAAGAGACTACTAATCCGGTCAAAAAGGAGTAAGCTATTTCCGGAAATTGGGTGCCTACCCATTTCCGACGGAGTAGTTATTCCGTCCCAACGGAGTGCCTACCCATTTTCAAAAAAGTCCCTACCCTTTTTCCGAAAAGTCTATACCCTTTTTCCAAAAACTCTATAGACTATTGAAAGAGAGGCTATAACCCCTTTTTTCAGGGTGTTTGGGCCGAGACAGATTCGTCTGTCAAGTCCGGCGAAGTTGCTCATTGTTTCTGCCGGATCCGTTACCGCTTTTAGCAAATAATAATTCGGATAAAAACACAATAACTATCTCTCAGCGCATATTTAACCCAAATCGGTCATTAGAAAATTTCGCTCTCTTTTTGCACGAAAAAATCTCTAATGACCGATTTGAGTTAAAGGGGCTGCATCAAAACTAACCATTTTGATACAGCCCCTTGTCAGTTATACTTATTAGAAGTTTCCAACGTTGGCCTTATCCCACCATACGCGAGTACCACCTATATCACCTGTAAACTTAGAACTTGTATTCTCTTTGTTCAGCAGTTCAATACCCTTCTGCAATTCAGCATTGTTTGTATTGATTTCAACAGATGAATAGATCAAACGACGGATCTGTTCGTCGGTATCAATTGTACCGTCACTGCTATTTACGCGGTTCGGGAACAACTTAGGATAACCTGTACGACGATATTCAGCCCAAGCTTCTGTTGACAACGGGAAGTTTGCAATCCACTTCTGGATGATGATACGCTGCAGCTTTTCTTCGTTGCTGGCTGCTTCGTTCCACTTAACAGAAACACCGTTCATAGCCTTAATGCTATTTTCACTATTTACCGGGTCAACAAAATCCTTCTGTGTAGAAGTACCGTTGATATAAGCATCAATCTCTTCGTCAGAAATTGAAGATACGCCAGCAAATACACCTTTATACTTCAACTCATTCTTGATAGAGATGCGGATACCTTCTTCATACAACTCTTTAACGCTGCCGCCCATATTCCAGCCACGCAAAGCACCTTCTGCACGCAAGAAGTAAGCTTCAGCCACCTTCAATACAGGGAACGGAGTTGAATAAGCACAAACGATACCAGAAAATTTACCCCATTCATTCGGTTTGTTCGGCAAATTACATCCCGGACGAATACCGATATACTGAGTTCCCTTAGCTATCTTTGAACCATCAGCACAGCTGATTTCATTTGTATTCATTGTAATATACAACGGCAGACGCGGGTCGTTATATCCATCCATGATAGTTACCAAGTTGGCATTGATACCACAGTCGCCCCATTCAAACATACGGATCAACTCGTTGCTCAAGCCCTGATCGATCACGATATCCTTATCGGCTTCAGTCAAAACACCATCGCGAACAGCCTCTTCAGCTTTCGCCTTAGCCAATGTTGGGTTGGCCTTTACGATACGCATGGCAAAACGCAACTTGAACTGATTGGCAACACGAACCCACAATTCTTTGTTACCCTGACACCAATAGTCAAAAGCCTGCATATCTTCCGCAGAAGAAGTACCTTTCTTGAAACCGGCAATAGCATCATCCAACAGAGTGAACAAATCGTTATAGATGCTTTCCTGAGTATCATAAGCAAATGCTACTGTGTTGCCTTCCAATACTGAACGGTAAGCAACCGGACCATAGGCATCAGTCATTGTTGACAAAGCATAAGCCTGAACAACACGCATTACGGCAGCATAATCGCTCAACCCTTTTTCTTCACAAGCCTGAATCAAACGGCGAGTATTATTGAAGATGTGCAAGTTGAAGTTTTCATACATACCACCACAGAAACCACGGTTCAAACGATAATCAACATTACCATTACCGCCGAAGTTGTGAGGAGTCATGAAATAACCGCCAAACAGGTCGATACTCAAGTTTGTCCAGAACTGGAACATATTCTGATGAGGAGCATACACATAAGTCAACGGTTCAATAAACTGCGCAGCAAACGGCATGTTATCAGGATTCACTTCGTACTTATTAGTATTCAAATCCTCAAAATTGTCGGTACAACCAACGAACGTAGAACCTGCTGCCAAAGTGAAGGCAGATGCTACAACATATGTCAATAATTTATTTCTTTTCATACGATGCTTCCTTTATTAGAAATTAAGTTTCAAATTCAAACCAAAACTACGAGAAGAAGGCAATGCGAACATATCGCAACCCTGCCAACCATTACCAGTACCTACTGATACATCCGGATCCATTGGTGCATCTTTATAGAAGAAGAACAAGTTACGGCCAATCAAAGAGGCACTCAAGTTCTTTCCTAAACCTAACAAGTTACGGAATGTATAACCGAATGAAACCTCACGCAAGCGAACGTTAGTAGCATCATATACATACAATTCATTTGCATACTGAGAGTTGAAGTTTGTAGCACCTACAGTTGAATAGAATTTCTGAGGATCAAATGTTACACCTTCAAATACAACCTGACCAGCATCACGAGCTGCACCAGAACGTTCTGATACGCCCCAACCGTCTAATGTTGCTTCAGTCATAGACATTACCTTACCACCAAACTTAGCATCAACCAAGAAAGACAATGTAAAATCTTTATAGTGGAATGTATTTGTCCAACCCATGTTCACCTTAGCGTTCATATCACCTACATACTTCAAGTCTGCGATACCGTCGCCACCCAGTTTAGGAGCGCCATTTTCTACAACAGGCTTACCAGCTTCGTCACGCTTAATCTGACGTACATATAAATCACTGTAGTGACCGCCTTCTTTCAGGATGATTTTACCACCACCAAAGTCAGACAATGTCAAACCATCAGACAACTCTTCAACCAATTCCTTAATCTCGTTTGTATTGTAAGAGAAGTTATAGTTTGTGCTCCAGCTAAACTTATCATTGAACTGATGATGCCAGCCTAAACCAATTTCAAAACCCTGGTTCTGTACGTTACCGGCATTTACATAACGCTGTCTCAAACCTGTTTCCCAAGGAGCATCGATAGCAAAGAACTGGTTCTTTGTATTTGTCTTATAGTAAGTCATATTAACCTCTAAGCGATTCTGGAAGAATGCACCGTCGAAACCAATTTCCAAAGAGTTAGTCTTTTCAGGTTTCAATGTCTTGAACGGAGCCTTTTCCGGAGGAGTCAAAGAGCCCTGATCCTTCAAAGTATAACGCAAGTTACTCATAAATACAGGAACGTCGTTACCTACGATTGAGTAAGAAGCACGAAGCTTGAACAAATCAACATTCTTACCGAAGTCGATAAAACGGTTCAGCAATGCACTGGCACCTACTGACGGATAGAAGAATGAAACACCTTCTGTAAAGGCCAAAGCTGAAGACCAGTCGTTACGAGCTGAAACATCCAGGAACAAACCATCTTTATAACCGAACTGAGCTGTAGCAAACACTGAATTCAATCGTTTTTCCTTCAATGATTCTGAAGTTGTCATACGATAGTAGTTTGCCGGAGAGAAGATGTTCGGATAATAAGCGCTACCTGTCGGTTTACCATCGATTACCTTAAACTCTGAGTCACCCCAACCGATCAAATCAACAGAAGAACCGGTTGTCTTAGTGAAGCTGCTACCAGCAGTAACTGACAATGAATAAGTATCATCCCATACTTTGTTATAGCTTACCAATGCATCGCCATACATCTGTTCGCTGAAGATACGAGAATCTTTCATTGTACCCATCAAGTTACGTCCACCTGTACTTGATGCATATTCATTATAGATCCACTTTTCATCACCACGTTCATAACGCAAACGACCTGTTACTGAAAGACCTTCCATAATATCATACTTCACGGTACCACCAAATTCATAACGGTTACGATCAGAAGTAGGAACCTGACGGTTTACCATCCAGTACGGGTTTGAGAACTGTTCCTGTTTTGTATTAGTCCAACGCTGAACTTTAGTATTCAATACAGGATCGAACACTTCGAATTCATTCTTATAACCATTCCAATCTTCGCCTCTCGGGAACAGGTAAGCACCTGTAATAGGGTTGTTCAAGAAACCGGCAGCAGCCTGGTTTTCGATGTGCTGCTTGTTATAACGGGCACTTACATCAACATGAACCTTTTTCCATAAGTTGAAACCAACCTTTGCCAACAAGTTATGGCTCATATACTCATTTTCAGGAGTAATACCATTAGAGGCAACGTTTGCATAAGAGAAATAAGAAGAGATATTTTCATTACCGCCTGCTAAAGAAATAGAGTTGTTTGTTGTAAAACCTGGCTGATAGAATTCTTTAGCATAGTTAGGAGTTGAAGAAGACAGCTTGTTACCCCAGCTGAATGTACCTTCGTTACTCATTCCATAATGATCCTGGAACTTAGGCAATGACATTACAGACTCTACCGTTGTATTACTTGATACATTGATTGAAACCTTACCAGCCTGAGCCGATTTAGTTGTAATCATGATAGCACCATTGGCAGCAACAGCACCATACAAAGCAGCGGCAGAAGCACCTTTCAACAAGGTAATCTGAGCGATATCATCCGGGTTGATAGTTGACATAGCGTCACCACCATCACGGCCACCACCATAGTTGCTGTTAACCTGAGAATCTGATACGTTCATCATCAAAGGCACACCATCAACAACAACCAACGGCTGGTTGCTACCACTGATAGACTTATTACCACGGAACAAAATCTTAGAAGCACCACCTGCACCTGTTGAGTTCGGAGTAATCTGCAAACCGGCACTCTTACCCTGCAGAGAGTTGATCATGTTAACGTTTTTGATCTCATTCAAATCTTTACCACCAACGGTCTGAGCTGAATAGGTCAAAGTCTTAGATTCACGCTTGATACCCATGGCTGTTACTACTACTTCTTCAATAGCCTTGGCATCAGAAACCATCTCTACATTAATAACAGAACGATTTCCAACAACCTCTTCTTTAGTCAACATACCAATGTAAGAGAATTCCAAAGTTGCTTTTTCACCAACTTCCAATGTGTAGTTACCATTCAAATCGGTAACCGTACCGTTTGTTGTCCCTTTTTCAAGAACGTTACAACCAATCAATGGCAGATTAACTCCCTTTTCCATGACAACACCACTTACTTTCTTCTGTGCCAAAAGCACATTTGTACATGTCCCTATCAGAAACAGCACAAACAAAACTAAGCTCTTCCTCATAAACATAGATTTTTAGGCAATTATTAATATATTTCTCACTTAACAATCAGAACTTTTCTATTTGTAAACGTTTCAAGATTTAACCCAACATTTTCTACACTTTCTTCTTTTTGCGATTCTGCACAAAGATACGTTTTTAAATAATACATGATGCTTTTTTGATAAAAAAAACACAACGCTCACTAAAGTTTTAACACTTGAAACCGAAAAACAACAGAAAGAGATTCGTTGCCACAGATATTTTAATGAATAAATAGAAAAAATCCATGTTTCCTGTTTTTTAGTTACATTTGTGGATTCATAAACTTAAAATGATTCACAAGATGATGAACTGGGGGCAACTTCTTTCCGGCAAACGTTTTGGTATGGAAGAGTATCATGAACGGAAACACGAACGGACCGATTTTCAGCGAGACTATGATCGTCTTATCTTCTCTTCTCCTTTTAGAAGACTACAGAACAAGACACAGGTATTTCCGTTGCCAGGCAGCATTTTCGTACACAACCGACTAACACATAGCCTTGAGGTTTCATGTGTGGGCCGATCATTGGGCAATAATGTTGCGAAGGAGTTGATGCGTAAATATCCCGAAGGAAGCATCAACTTCCCGGAAATAGGATCTATTGTCTCTGCGGCTTGTCTGGCTCATGATATGGGAAATCCTCCTTTCGGCCACTCAGGAGAGCGAGCCATTCAGGCCTATTTTTCCGAAGGGAATGGCATGAAGCTGAAAGAGACTATACAGAGCGAGGCGGGTCGCTGGGACGACTTTATCCATTTCGAAGGCAATGCCAATGCCATCAGACTGCTGACTCATCAGTTTATAGGCCGTCGCAAAGGAGGATTCGCCATGACCTACAGCACATTGGCCTCTATAGTCAAATATCCCTATGCCTCAACTTATGCCGGCAGCTCCGGCAAGTTTGGCTTCTTCCAGTCGGAAGAGAAGAGTTATCTGCGCATTGCCCAAGAGTTAGGCATAGAGAAGAATCCGCAAAAGCCGGAGAAGTTTCTACGTTATCCGCTGGTCTATCTGGTCGAAGCGGCCGATGACATCTGCTATCAGATTATGGACATCGAAGATGCCTGCAAGTTGCATATCTTAACTCCTGAAGAAGCCAAGAGCCTGTTGATGGGATTCTTTGAGCCGAAACGTCTCGACCACATCACACAGGTCATGAAAATGGTGGACGATACTAATGAACAGTTGGCCTATCTGCGTTCATGCATCATAGGATTATTGGTGGATGAATGCTCGCGTGTATTTCTCGAGAATGAGCAGGGATTGTTAGACGGCAGCTACAATCTGCCGCTGATTGAACAGATCAACGATCATGCCAAAGAGGCCTATAAAGCCTGTTCGGCAACCGCTTACCGCAAGATATACAAAGCCAAAGAGGTGCTCGATATCGAATTAGCCGGTTACCATATCTTCGGACATCTGATTGACAGCCTGACCGAAGCCGTGATGAACCAGAATCATGCTTACAGCAAACTGCTGTTGCAACGTATTCCGGAACAATACGACACACAAGCTCCCACCACATACGGAAAGATCCAGTGCGTGTTAGACTATATATCGGGAATGACCGATGTGTATGCTTTGGATTTATACCGAAAGATTACAGGCATGAGCCTGCCGGCCGTATAATGGAACGGATAGACAAGGCTTGCCCGAATTGATAAATTGCAAGATCAATATTCCTCTCTATACTTGCTCTCCTGTTTATCTTCCAGGATGCTCAGATAGCTCTTGTAGCGAGACTCACTGATGTAATGTTCACGCACGGCCTCCAAGACAGCACATCCCGGTTCGTGGCGGTGCGAACAATTATTGAATCGGCAATTGGCAGCAAACTTAAACAACTCGGGGAAGTAATGAGAAATCTCTGCACCTTCCATTTCGATGGTGCCAAAGCCTTTGATTCCCGGAGTATCTATCAGATAACCGCCTCCGGGCAGACTGATCATCTCTGAGAAGGTGGTTGTGTGCATACCTTTATTATGATACTCGGAAATATGGCCCGTCTTCAGGTTTACGCCCGGTATCAATTTATTGATAATAGTAGATTTTCCCACACCCGAATGACCGGAAAGCAGGGTAATCTTACCCTTCAGCTCTTCACGCAGAGCCTCCATGCCCTCTTCGCTGCGGGCACATAATTTAGAGCAGGGATAACCAATCGTTGTGTACAGATTAATCAGTCCCTCAAGATATTCCATATCTCCGGAATTATAGCGATCGACTTTATTGAACACCAGCTTTACCGGGACACGATATGCCTCGGCAGTCGCCAAGAAGCGGTCGATAAAGACAGTAGTAGTAACCGGATAATTGACGGTCACAATCAGCATGGCCTGATCGAGATTGGCCGCAATGATATGAGACTGTTTTGACAGATTAGAGGCTCGACGTATGATATAGTTCTTACGGTCATCAATCTCTGTAATAAAAGCTGTTCCTTCGGAGTTCACATCAATAGACACACGGTCACCTACCGCCACCGGATTCGTGCTGCGAATTCCTTTCAAACGGAAGTTCCCCTTCACCTTACATTCAATGTCTGTTCCCTCGTCGGTACGAACAGTATACCAGCTACCTGTGTTTTTGATCACCAATCCCTTCATAATGAACACCAAAAAGAAACGAAGATATGCCTCGGAGCCATCCTCGAGACATTTCCCCATTTCCTACTTTCATATATTATACAGTCATAATTTCTTTTTCCTTAGCAGCATACAAGTCGTCAACCTTCTTGATATACTTATCATGGATCTTCTGTACATCAGCTTCAGCATCTTTTTCCACATCTTCAGGAACGCCATCAGATTTCACGCTCTTCTTCAAAGCATCAATAGCATCACGGCGAGCATTGCGGATACTAATCTTAGCTGTTTCAGCCTCCTGCTTACACTGCTTAGCCAACTGAGTACGGCGTTCACCTGTCAACGGAGGAATGCCCAGACGAATAATCTCACCATTGTTTTCCGGAGTGATACCCACTTCTGAATTCAAAATAGCCTTTTCAATCTCTTTGATCAACGGTTTTTCCCACGGAGTAATAACGATTGTTTTTGCATCCGGAGTATTAACAGTTGCAACATTGCTTAAAGGAACCAAACTTCCATAGTAGGGCACCTTTATACCATCCAAAATCTTCGGATTTGCTTTACCTGCACGAATATGAGCTAACTGTTCATCCAGATAACTGATGGCAAACGTCATTTTCTCTTCTGCCGCCTTTACGTATTGCTTCGTATCAATCATAATTATATATGTTTTTGTTTGCGATGAATTTAATTAACAAAAGTAATAAAGATTTTGAACACTCCAAATGAATTGAATGCTGTTTGAATTTTCATTTTTTCTTTTTCCAACGAAATAACCCATTTTCCATCCGGGCAGTTCCTGTTTAGAACCGCCCGTTTTTTGAGTTGGGTAACAAGTCCGTTGGAAAAGACAGAATGAATCCGTTTTGGGAAAAGGTCGGCATCTTTTTGAGAAAAGGGCGCACCCTTTTTGGAAAAAGGTCGGCATCGCTTTTTTTGAACGGCTTTTTAACGGCATTAAAACGGCATTAAAACACCGTTTAAACAGTGTTCCCAAAAGGAGCAGACTCTTTGCCGGGAATGGACAGTCATTCCTTTTCAGTCATCAAAAGACAAACGCTATTATTTGATAATTTCAATCCGCCAATGGGTATATAAAAGGATTTTACTAATTTTGCTAAAGAAAATTTATATGACAATGAACGACAAACCGCTTATTCTACTTACAAACGATGATGGAGTGTGGGCAAAGGGAATCAATGAGTTGATTAAATGCCTGAAAGACTTAGGAGAGATTATTGTTTTTGCACCGGATGGCCCACGATCAGGCATGGCCAGTGCTATCACCTCTTTACTTCCCATTAAATATAGATTGATAAAAAAGGAAGAAGGAGTAACTATTTATAGCTGCACCGGTACACCGGTCGATTGTGTCAAACTGGCATTGAATGAAGTGCTCGACCGCAAGCCCGACCTGTTGGTTTCCGGCATCAACCACGGAGGCAACATGGCTATCTGTGTCAACTATTCAGGAACTATGGGTGCGGCTGCCGAAGGTTGTATCTTCGACATTCCGTCTATGGGCGTTTCTTTGCTGGATCACTCCGCTGATGCCGACTTTACGGAAAGCTGCCGTTTCGGACGTATGCTGGCCCGCCGTGTATTGAAAGAGGGTTTGCCTCATGGCACCTACCTGAATCTGAATGTGCCCAACATACCTCAAGTGAAAGGTATGAAGATCTGCCGACAGACCGATGGCAAATGGGTTCGTGAATTCAAACGCTCCGAAAATGCAAGCAACGAGCCTGTATTTTGGCTGACCGGTTCATTCGAAAGCCGCAAACCAATCCATCCGGACAATGACATGCTGGCTTTGGACAGTGGTTATGCCTCATTGGTGCCGTGCAAAGTGGATGTGACCGACTACGACTTTATGGCTAAAATCAATCATTGGGAAGAACATTAATATGAAATATTATCTGATAGCCGGAGAAGCTTCGGGCGATTTACATGCTTCAAACTTGATGGCTGCCTTGAAACAGCAAGACTCTCATGCTCAATTCAGATTCTTAGGAGGTGATCTCATGCAGGCTCAAGGCGGAACATTGGTGAAACACTACCGCGAGATGGCCTTTATGGGGTTTATTCCCGTTTTGCTGAATCTCAAGACCATCTTGCGCAACATGCAAACCTGCAAGGAGGATATCCGCAGCTATCAGCCCGATGTTGTAATCTTAATTGACTATCCCGGTTTTAACCTAAAGATAGCCAAGTTTGTAAAGACCGTGCTGCATCTGCCGGTCTATTATTATATTTCTCCCAAGATTTGGGCCTGGAAACAATACCGTATCAAAGATTTCCGCCGCTATGTAGACCGCATGTTCTGTATTCTGCCCTTTGAAAAGGATTTCTTCCGGAAACTAAACTATCCGGTCGTTTATGTGGGTAATCCATCGGTGGATTCCGTGGCTCAATTCAGAGCGAATCATCAGAGCAGTTTCGAAGAGTTCACCACCGAAATGAAACTAAACAGACAGCCCATCTTGGCGCTATTGGCCGGTAGCCGCAAGCATGAGATCAAGGAAAATCTGCCTACAATGCTAAAGGTGGCGGCCTCTTTTCCCGGCTATCAACTGGTTATTGCCGGAGCGCCGGGCATCGATCCGGATTATTACAAGAGCTATACAGAGGGTTATCAGGTTGACGTCTTGTTCGGACAGACTTATTCCCTATTGACCTACAGCCGGGCCGCATTGGTCACTTCGGGCACGGCAACATTGGAAACCGCTCTATTCCGCATTCCGCAGGTTGTCTGTTATTATGTAAAGGGCGGTTCACTGGTCAACTTTGTATTCAACCACTTCTTCCATATACCTTATATATCATTAGTCAATCTGATTGCCGGCAAAGAGGTGGTGAAAGAGCTGTTTGGCGCCCTCTTTTCAGAGGAGAATATCCGCCGTGAACTCCAGCATATTATAGAGGATGGCGATAAGCGCACCGCCATGCTGAAGGAGTATGACCGTATTATCCAGCTATTGGGCCAGCCAGGTGCAGCCGAACGGACGGCCCGGCTTATCTATCAATCGCTAAAAGATTAACATCTTTTATCAGCTCACTTTGCAGCATTTCATATAACATCTTCATCTTTCTAAGTATAACAACATTAAAACATTAATTTATACTGTAAACGATTATGAAGACGTTGAAATTTCTTTCTATTGCGATTGGAATGCTATTGGCGACCTTGTCTTTCAACTCTTGCCTGGATGATAATGATGGCTACTCGCTGGACAACTTTGTACTAAGCGTTGCTTCCGTCAAAACACAAGGAGGAAGTGCACCCTTTTTCAGACTGGATAACGGGAAGACTCTCTGGCCGGCTGCCGGACAAATCAATGCCTCTATTCTTAAAGATAATCAGCGTGTATTGCTGAACTATACGCTACTGGGTGATTCCACAACCGGAGCTGTAGGCTTCGACTACTACATCCGCATCAATGGTATTGATACACTGCTGACCAAACCTATTGTTGAGAATTTAGCGGCTAAGAACGACTCGGTCTATGGCACAGATCCTGTGCGCATCGTCAATATGTGGACTGGCAACGGACACCTTACCGTTGACTTTGAGGCTAACTTCGGAAACAAACGGGCTCATCTCATCAATCTGGTAGCTACCGATTGGGAAAAGACTCCCTACACATTGGAATTCAGACAGAACGCTTTTGATGATCCGCAGATTACGAGAGCGAAAGGTTTGGTTTGTTTCGACTTGTCTAAATTACCGGCTCAGCTCGACAAGGATTCTATCCAACTGACTATCCGAGTCAACACATTTGACGGACTCAAAGAGTATGCTGTCAAGTATAATCCTACGGATAGAAGCAGCCAGAGACAAGCGATACACCTCAACCGCAGTGTTATGGATTGGATAAATTGATTACCTTCCCACATAACTTTTATTTTATCATTTAATTCAAGAAAAGACATCGTGAGATGTCTTTTTTTGTGCTGTGCCAAGGAGAAGAGAAACAACAACAAGTGAAACACATTCAATCTTACACTCTTACTGATCAAATTGTTTATCCTTGTATAGGACCGCTGTCTGATTACAGACAAAACGCTGTTAGGGCTTAATAATCCATGCTTCGAGACCAAGAGAACCGCTTCGCGAAGACCGCAGTAATAGACTCCATTTATAACCAGATAAAAATTATCTATCTGATTCATAGATAAGGTTTTTAATACATTGTTGTATATTTGGAAAGTTCAGGGGAATATAAAATGAAAGAAGAATTTCATTTCTAAAGACATTTACGTATGAAAGAAAAGCCAATATGGAAACGCATTTTTCTCTTCTATAAAGAGGGATTTCAAGAGATGAGACTGGGGAAAACACTCTGGTGCATCATCCTATTAAAACTATTCATCATGTTTTTCATATTGAAACTATTCTTCTTTCCCCACTTTCTTGGACAGTTTGATAACGATGCAGCCAAAGAAGAGCATGTTTCCGGCGAATTGATAGAACGAGCTATTAAACCTTAAAAACTAAATAATATATGATTGAAAGCATCAACTCCTCATTAATTGACTGGTCAAGGGCACAATTTGCTCTAACAGCCATGTATCATTGGCTTTTTGTTCCACTCACGCTTGGTCTGGGTGTTATACAAGCCATTATGGAAACGATCTATTACCGGACAGGTAATGAGCTTTGGAAAAAGAGTGCTCAATTCTGGATGAAACTGTTTGGTATCAACTTCGCTATCGGTGTGGCCACCGGATTGATTCTTGAGTTTGAATTTGGCACAAACTGGTCGAACTACAGCTGGTTTGTAGGTGACATATTCGGAGCTCCTTTGGCTATCGAAGGCATCTTGGCCTTCTTTATGGAAGCCACCTTCATTGCAGTCATGTTCTTTGGATGGGAAAAGGTGAGCAAACGTTTTCACCTGATCTCTACTTGGCTGACTATCATAGGTGCAACACTTTCTGCTTTATGGATCTTGATTGCCAATGCCTGGATGCAATATCCGGCCGGCATGAGCTTCAACCCCGATTCTGTCCGCAATGAGATGTTCGATTTCTGGGCTGTAGCGCTTTCTCCGGTAGCTATCAACAAGTTCTTCCACACCGTTTTGTCAGGATGGATTGTGGGTGGTCTGTTTGTAGTAGGTGTCAGCAGCTGGTTCCTGCTACGGAAAAGACATACCGAATTTGCTCTTTCCAGCATCAAAGTGGGAGCTATCTTCGGCCTGGTGGCCTCAATCCTTACGGCATGGACCGGCGACGGATCGGCTTATCAAGTGGCTCAGAAACAACCGATGAAGCTGGCAGCTATGGAAGGTTTGTATGAAGGCGGCAACAGCCAAGGCCTGGTGGCCATTGCCCTGCTGAATCCCGAAAAGGCAAAATACAATGATCAGGTGGATCCATTTCTGTTCCACATAGAAATCCCTAAGATGCTGTCATTATTGGCCGAACGCCAACAAGATGCCTACGTTCCGGGCATTGTCAACCTGCTGGATGGTGGCTACACACTCAAAGATGGTAGTGTGGCTTTATCGGCCGAAGAGAAGATTTCCCGTGGCAAGACGGCAATTCAGGCACTGGCTCTCTATCGCAAGGCAAAGAAGGAAAACAACGAAGCTGATGCCGCTATCCAACGTCAGCTACTGGAAGAGAACTTCCCCTATTTTGGTTATGGCTATATCAAGGACACAACCGAACTGATTCCTCCGGTAAGTCTCATCTTCTACTCATTCCGTGTCATGATTATGTTGGGTGGATTCTTCATCCTGCTGTTTGGCCTCGCCCTGTTATGGAGCAGAAACGGAAAGTTTGTACAAGCTCCCTGGCTGCAGTGGATCTCTGTTTTCTCTATTCCGTTAGGATATATTGCCGGACAAGCCGGTTGGATTGTTGCCGAAGTAGGCCGTCAGCCTTGGGCGATCCAAGACATTCTGCCAACCAGCGCAGCCATTTCCAAGCTGGATCCATCGTCTGTGCAGGTGACCTTCTTCCTATTCCTGATTCTCTTCACGGTGTTGCTGATTGCTGAATTGGGCATTATGATCAAGGCAATCAAAAAAGGGCCGGAAGGCTTGTAATAAATCAACAGTATTAAACGAATAAAGTATCTTATTATGGAAACATATCAATTACTACAACACTACTGGTGGTTTCTCGTCTCTCTGTTAGGCGCTTTGTTGGTATTCCTGCTCTTTGTGCAAGGCGGACAGTCATTGTTATTCACCATTGGTAAAAACGAACTACAACAGAAGATGTTGCTCAACTCAACCGGACGCAAATGGGAATTTACCTTCACCACACTGGTGACCTTTGGCGGAGCCTTCTTTGCCTCCTTTCCGCTGTTCTATTCTACCAGTTTCGGCGGAGCCTACTGGGTGTGGATACTGATTCTACTCTGCTTTGTATTGCAGGCTGTTTCGTATGAATACCAGGCTAAGAAGGGCAACCTGTTGGGCAAAAAGACCTATCAGATCTTTCTGCTGATCAATGGCATTGCCGGACCGGTTTTATTGGGCACAGCCGTTGGCACCTTCTTCAACGGAGCTGAGTTTGTCATCAACAAAGCCCAGCTGACCGATATAGCTATGCCGGTTATCTCTTCGTGGGCCAATCCGTTGCATGGTCTGGAAGCTGCCTTTGTCGTATGGAATCTCTTCCTGGGGCTGGCTGTCTTCTTCCTAGCTCGTGTAATGGCTCTGCTCTATTTCATCAACAACATCAATCATGCAGAGATCAACGAGTGTTGTCGTAAAAGACTGATACCGGAAGCGACCCTTTTCTTGGTATTCTTCTTGGTCTTTGTGATTCGCCTGATGCTGGTGAATGGTTTTGCCGTGAATCCTGAGACGAACGAAGTGTTTATGCAACCGAACAAATATCTTCTGAACCTGATTGAGATGCCGGCCGTATTGGCGGTGTTGCTGGTGGGAGTCATTGCCGTATTGTTTGGTATCGGCAAAAGTATTCTGGTTGCAACCTGGAAAAAGGGCATTTGGTTTGCCGGTGTGGGCACTGTGCTGACCGTATTGGCACTACTGCTTTGTGCCGGTTGGAACAACACGGCCTATTATCCTTCATTGGTGGATCTGCAGAGTTCTCTGACTCTACAAAATAGCAGCTCAAGTCTCTTTACGCTAAAGACCATGAGCTATGTCTCTATCTTGGTGCCTTTCGTTCTGGCTTATATCTTCTATGCTTGGCGAGCTCTCGACCTGCATAAGATCACAGCCGAAGAGATGGCAGACGAAGAAGGTCATACATATTAATAGGTTATTGTAATTTAAGGCAAAGTGTGTTTAGTAGAAATGGGTAACGATTCCATCCGAAATAACGGATGAATCCGTTGGAACTGACAGACGAGTCTGCCTCGACCCAAACGCCCTTCAAAAAGAGGTTATAGCCTATCTTTCAGGAGTCTATAGAGTCTTTGGAAAAAGGGTATAGACTTTTTGAAAAAAGGGTAGGGACTTTTTTGAAATTGGGTAGGCACTCCGCTGGGAAGGAATAACTACTCCGTTGGAAATGGATAGTTACCCAATTTTCGCAAATAAACGAATCAGATCTGCCACCGCTAACGGCAGCTTGTCCGCTCGTTGGCTTATTGTATTTTTATAGTTAATGTAGAGGTAAAAATCACTAAGGTTGGGGTTGTGTTAAAACAGTTGTTTTTGGCACAGCCCCTTTTTTTAACCCAATTCGGTCATTAGATTACGATTCGTGTTGGTGCTTGTTTTGAACAGGTTGCAATTATGACGCACTGCACTTAATCCTTATGATTCTGCTTCAACCACTCTTCTGCACAAGTCTCCAACGCCTTGTACCACTCTTCACCGAACTTGCGTATCAGCGGCTCTCTCAAGAACTTATAGACAGGAACCTTCTCCTTCGCCCCTAAGATTTCAGCTGCTCTACACACATCCCAACGGTGATAGTTCACAGCCTGAAAGCTATCATACTTAGTAATTCGAATAGGATAAAGATGACAAGAAACCGGTTTATAGAAAGAAACTCTGCCCTCACGATAGGCCTTCTCAATGGCACATTTACAGATGCCATCACCATCCTGACAAGTAAAGACACAGTTTTTATTTCCAACGATTGAAGTCACCAGATCACCATCTTCGTCCGTATAAGCTACACCCTGACGATTGATCACCTCCTGCGCTTCGGGTGCCAAATCGCTCCACACCTCAGGCAAAACCTTCTTCAGTTCCTCCTCTTCTTCGGGCTCCAGTGGTGCTCCTGAATCTCCTTCAATGCAACATTCGCCCTTACAACAAGAGAGGTCGCAAAGGAATTTACGTTCCACAACATCCAGACTGATCAGTGTATCATCTATCTGAAACATATTCTATCTACTTAAAAAAGAATGAGAACTGAAGCCTTCGCCAATCGGGTTGCTTCAATTCTCATTCAATATATATTTAACGATTCAAATCTTAAAACGATATTCGTGTAAGGCCTGTCGATTAGCCGATCAAGTCTTTACCCGTCATTTCAGCCGGCTGCTGCATACCCAAAATATGCAAGATAGATGGAGCTACATCGGCCAATACACCGTCTGCAACCTTAGCCTCTTTGTTTTCAGTTACATAAACAAACGGAACCGGATTCAATGAGTGAGCTGTGTTCGGAGTACCATCAGCGTTCAATGCGTGGTCGGCGTTACCGTGGTCGGCGATGATAATCACTTCATAACCGTTAGCCTTAGCTGCCTCTACTGTATCTTTCACGCAGTTGTCGATAGCAACAACAGCCTTTTCGATAGCCTCATAGATACCTGTATGACCCACCATATCACCGTTTGCATAGTTCACAACGATGAAGTCATATTTTTGTGTACCGATAGCTTCAACCAATTTATCCTTCACTTCGTAAGCACTCATTTCCGGCTTCAAGTCGTAGGTAGCAACCTTCGGGCTCGGAACCAAGATACGTTCTTCGTTGTCATACGGAGTTTCGCGACCACCGTTGAAGAAGAAAGTTACGTGGGCATACTTTTCTGTTTCAGCAATGTGCAACTGAGTCTTGCCGTTGCTTGCCAGATATTCACCCAATGTATTCTGTACATTTTCCTTGTCGAACAAGATGTGAACGCCCTTGAATGATGCATCATACGGAGTCATACAATAGTATTGCAAGCCCGGGATTGTATGCATGCCCTGTTCAGGCATATCCTGCTGAGTCAAAACGATAGTCAACTCTTTAGCACGGTCGTTGCGGTAGTTGAAGAAGATAACAGCATCACCCTCTTTGATAGTACCGTCAACAGTTGCGTTGTGGATCGGCTTGATAAATTCGTCGGTAACGTCTTCATCATATGATTCCTGCATAGCCTGAACCATATCAGTTGCCTGCTTACCTTTACCTTCGATCAACAGATCGTATGCTTCTTTGACACGTTCCCAACGTTTGTCACGATCCATAGCATAGAAACGACCTACGATAGAGGCAATCTTACCTGCAGACTGTTCGCAATGAGCTGTCAACTGTTCGATAAAACCTTTACCACTCTTCGGGTCGGTGTCACGACCATCCATAAAACAGTGGATGAATGTATTTTCAATACCGTATTCTTTAGCGATATCACACAATTTGAACAAATGATCGAAAGAGCTGTGTACACCACCATTAGATGTCAATCCCATGAAGTGGATGTTCTTGCCGTTTTCCTTTGCATAAGAGAAAGCAGAAACAATTTCCGGATTCTTCATGATACTGTTGTCAGCACATGCTCGGTTGATTTTAACCAAGTCTTGGTACACAATACGTCCTGCACCAATATTCAAGTGCCCTACTTCAGAGTTACCCATCTGTCCATCAGGCAGACCTACGTTTTCACCACTTGCCTGCAATTGTGAATGAGGATAAGTAGCCAACAGGCTATCCCAATAAGGAGTTGGAGTATTAAAGATTACGTCATCTTTTCCATGATCGCCGATTCCCCAGCCATCAAGGATCATTAAAAGGGCTTTTTTGCTCATGATCGTTTAATTATATTATAGTGTTTATATTTTGTTGCCTTTATTTGGGCTGCAAAGTTAATGAGAATATTTCAAATGAATTGCCCACTATCAACAAATAACAACTTTTGTATCAGTTTATCTGCTCCCGACGGTTGGTTTCAGCAAATATTTCAACTGAGATTCCAATATCTGACGAAATAGCCCTCACAAATCAATCTCCTACTGGAAGAATTAAATTTATAAAATTGCATAAGAGTAAAGGAAATATGCGTAATGCTAAAAATTAACATATTAATATCTTATTAATAATTCCTATATACATATATCCTATGTTTTATAGCATATTATTGACACCACAAACAAAATGCCCCTATTTTAGCACACTAAATGACAATCTGATCCGGCATGCGTTTAGCATCGCTGTTCATCACTCCTTTTTGCCTCTGCTCTGAGGGCCGGAAACGGAGCAACTGCCCATCTCCAACAAAGTTCCTACCCTTTTAAAGCTGTTTTCATAACTTATACCTACCTTTACACCCGATATGGAAAAGAAGATTGTAGATAAAGGGTTAGGAGAAATCATACTGCGCCACAGCTCACGGGCAAAGCACTACACACTGAAGATCAGTAATGGACAAATTACGGCGATTCTCCCGTTGCAGGGCGATGAGAAAAAGATGCTGCAATTTATAGAAGATAACCGTGGCAAACTGCTAAAAGCTCTGCAAAAGCATCCCCGCAAACAGCTATTCGATGATAGAACCGAAAGGCAGATGACAACCTTCAGCCTACACATCTTCCGGACAGAGAGAGCGAATTTTTACATGAAGTTAGAAAAGGGCATCCTACATATTGCATGTCCACAAGACACTGATTTCCAATCCGAAGAGGTACAAGATATATTGAAGCAGCTGATAGAAAAGGCTTTGCGCCATGAAGCTAAGCGATTGCTTCCCTCCCGCCTGCTATCGCTTGCCAAACAGCATGGATTCACCTGTACCGGAGTAAAAATCAACAACAGTCATACACATTGGGGATCGTGTAACGGTAAGAAAAGCATCAATTTATCGTTACAGCTGATGACTCTTCCCTGGCACTTGATTGATTATGTGCTGCTACACGAATTGTGCCATACAGTTGAAATGAATCATAGCGAGAAATTCTGGATGCAGATGAATCGGGTCACTAATGGAAAAGCGCAAGCTCTGCGCCAAGAGCTGAAGACGAATCATACACTGTAAGAACAGATGAAGGAAACAAGGTAAACACAACTAAACTAAAAGAATCATAAAATATCACAGCCCTAAACACCGTGCTAATAAAAGTTAATTAACCAACATATATAAAAAAATGTGCATCAATATGCAATATATGTGAATATTAAACACTACTTTTACAGCCGTTTTAAAAAATTACAAAAAACGATTTGTCAGCATGCTTGTAATTGTCTATTACTCATACTGACACTCCAGGAAGGGCTTCTGCCAAAAAACAGCCTTTTTTAGACGCCGTCCTGTACGAATCAATATTAATTAAAATATTAATCATGAAACAGAAAAAGTTTCCTAGTACTACGAAAAATGTTGATCTTAGTTTCGTAAAAAGAGAAAAAACGCTGCAGAAAAGAGTCATTTGCTTATGCTTAGCCGCCTGCACAACTCCCCTATTTGCTGGAGCAGCGACAGCAACTAACACATCGGCCTTTACCGATAGTGAATCTGTAGAACTGCTCATGCAACAGACCAAGCAGATAACAGGAACAGTGGTAGATGGTGCCGGTATTCCCATTATTGGAGCCAATGTGGTTGTAAAAGGTACAACCAACGGTACTATCACAGACCTGGATGGTAAATTTATACTCGAAGCAGAGCAGGGTGCTACACTCGAAATCAGTTACATTGGATACATAACCCAAGAGATTAAAATAACAGGTAGCCAGTTGTCGGTGACACTGAAAGAGGATACTCAAAACCTGGAAGAGGTGGTAGTGGTAGGTTATGGTACACAGAAGAAAGTGAACCTGACCGGAGCTGTCAGCAATGTGAAATCAGAAATGATGGAAAACCGTACTACATCAGACCCCGTCAATATGTTGACTGGTAACGTGTCTGGTGTTACCATCGTTCAGAACTCAGGTCAGCCGGGAGCCGACGGAGCCGCTTTGCGTGTGCGTGGTGTCGGCACCTTGGGTAACTCCGAAGCTATGGTTATCATTGACGGTGTAGAATCATCTATGAACAATGTTGACCCCAACGACATCGAGAACATCTCTGTATTGAAAGATGCTGCAGCAGCTTCTATCTATGGTGTGCGTGCTGCCAATGGTGTTATCTTGGTTACAACTAAAAAGGGTAAAACTGGTAAACCGGTTGTTTCTTACAACAGCTATGTAGGATGGCAGCAGAAGACTCGCATGCCGAACTACTTGGATTCGTACAACTATGCTGTACTTTTGAACGAAGCCTATCAGAATGATAACTTGAAACCGCTGTACAGCGAAAGCGAATTGGAGAAATTCAAGAATCATTCCGACCCTGATCATTATGCAGATAGCGACTGGTTGGGCACTTTGTTGAGCGAAAACGGATTGTTCCACAATC
The DNA here is from genome assembly GCA_934725305.1 of uncultured Parabacteroides sp. Taxonomy (GTDB): domain Bacteria; phylum Bacteroidota; class Bacteroidia; order Bacteroidales; family Tannerellaceae; genus Parabacteroides. Next base: position 71,504 of record CAKVBA010000002.1, read on the forward strand.
ATCACCTTAGCGTGAATGGAGGTTCTGAAGCCGTACAATATTCTGTTTCTTTAGGCTATCACGACAAAGACGGTTTGATGCCTAATACTTCATTCAACCGATTCAACGTGCGCTCAAACATTGACGCAAAGATCAATGACCGTTTGAGCTTTGCCTTGAACCTTTCGGCTCACCGCAGCAAACAGGTTTCACCGGCTGCCGGCGTAACCAGCATCATGTACTATGCTTTCAGAGAAACGCCTACTACTCCGATCCAGTTTACAAACGGCAATTACGGTTTGTTCAAGAACGAACATAACTCAGTTGCTTCGGCTCTAAACAGTGGTCTGGCAAATAGCTATAACAACAACTTCCAGGGTAATGTGTCGCTGAACTACAAGATCATTGACGGATTGTCACTGAGAGGTAGTGCTTCTACTATTTTCAACCTGCAGGACGATCATGTCGATCTGAAAAGCATGAAGTTCTACAAGGCAGATTCTGATACTCCTATCCGTACTACTCGTAGCCAGGTTGAGAATCAGGACAACAAGATGCTTGAGGTTAATCTGCAAGCCTATTTAGACTATGCCAAGACTTTTGGCAAGCACGATGTAAAGGGTTTGTTGGGTTATTCACAGATCTACAACCAATATCGTCTGTTGTATGCTTCACGTAAAGATCTTCCGCTAAACAACAACTTGGGAGAAATAAATGCCGGAGACATCACAACTCAAGAAACAGCCGGTAACTTGGTAGAATATGCTTTGCGTTCAACCTTTGCCCGCGTGAACTATGCGTATGACAACCGCTATTTGTTCGAAGCAAACATCCGTTATGACGGAACTTCACGCTTCCCGAAAAACAATCGTTTCGGTGCTTTCCCTTCATTCTCTGCAGCATGGCGTCTGTCAGAAGAGAGCTTCTTCCAGGCTCCTTGGGTAGATAACTTGAAGATCCGTGGATCATGGGGTCTGTTGGGTAACCAGGAGATTGGTGACTATGCCTTCTACAACACCTACATGTTTGGTCAGAACTACAGCTTCAACAACGTGTTGACACCGGGTGTTTCTATCAATGGCACAATGGCCAACTCAGTTATTACTTGGGAGAAAACCGATCAGATCGACTTGGGTGTGGATGCAGACTTCTTGGGTGGAAAGTTGAACTTCACCGGAGACTTCTTTATCAAGAACACTAAAGATATCTTGTTGGAACTTCCTGTTCCTGAAATTGTGGGCGTAAATCCGCCTATGCAGAATGCCGGTAAAGTACGTAATACTGGTGTTGAATTCCAGATTGGCCACAACAACCAGATTCGCGATTTCAAGTATAACGCAAGCTTCAACTTCAGCTACGTTCACAATGAAATCACAGACCTTAGCGGTGGTGACGTGCCGGGACGTTCAGTAGGTGATCCTATCAACAACATCTATGGTTATGTTTGTGAAGGTATCTTCCAGAATCAGGCAGAGATTGACGCACATCCGAAACAGATTTGGGGCGCTGTTCCTGGTGATTTGAAATATGCCGACCTCAACAACGATGGTGTTGTCAATGAATTAGACCGTAAGTCTATCGGTACTTATTTCCCCAAAATCAACTTCGGTATCCGTTTGGGATTTGAATACAAGAATTTCGACTTCACTGCTTTGATGCAGGGAGCTGGTATGGTTAAAGCCATTGTGAAAGCAGAAGTCAACAAGGCCTTCTATAATGGTGGTAAAGTAACAGATTACCATTTGGACCGTTGGACACCGGAAAATCCGGATGCTACTTATCCACGTCTTTCTATGCAAAACTCTAAGAAGAACTGGATGGCTTCAACTTTCTGGGCACAAAATGCTTCTTACCTGAAAATGAGAAATATGCAGTTAGGCTACTCTCTTCCGAAGGCTTGGTTGGGCAACAGCGGCATCAGTCGACTCAGAGTCTATTGCAGTATTGACAACCTGTTTACAATCACCGGATTTGATGGTGCAGACCCAGAATCAGCATACAACATGAAGGATCTGACAGTTGCCAGCAGCTATTATCCGTTGACAAGAAACTATTCATTTGGTGTTAATGTATCATTTTAAAAGCAATTTACAATTATGAAATTAAAATATATTCTCGTCTCTTTGACAACACTGTGGGCTGTTAGCTGTAATGACAGTTTCTTGGAACGCATCCCGCAGGATAAATTATCGGATGAATCTTTCTGGCAGGAAGAACAAGATGCGATTCAGTATTCAACAGCTATCTATCGCCATCTGATTCAACCAGGTAACCACATGGTAATGTTGGATGCCTATACCGACAATGCAATTCCTGTGCATATCCATGCTGAGCAGGGCGATATCTCTTCTTGTACAGCTACCGCTTCAAACCCGCACTTCAAACAGGTATGGCAAGATGCTTACCGTGGTATCAGAAGATGTAATATCTTCATGGAAAACATCCAGAAGGTAAAAATGAATCCAGAGGATAAAGATGTACTGATTGGCGAAGTAGAGTTTTTGCGTGCATATTTCCATGCTACTCTGCTGAAGTTCTACGGCGGTATTCCTATCTTGACTCACGCATTAGAACTGAACGAGACCATTCCGGCACGTAACAGCGCAGAAGAGGTATATGAGTTCATCGTTAAGGAATGTGATAATGCCGCTAAAAAGCTTCCGCTACAGCGCACCGAATCTAACGAGATTGGTCGTGCCAACAAAGGTGCAGCTTTGGCTCTGAAGGCTCACATTGCCTATTTGATGAAGAAATACGACGTTGCGGCTCAAGCTGCAAAAGAGGTAATGGATCTGGGCATCTATAAGTTGTTCGACAACTATGGTGGTCTGTTTGAAAAAGCAAATGAAAACAACTGTGAGGTGATCTTTGACCATCAGTATATGGACAATGCTTTGGATTATCTCTATACAGGTAGCTGGATTGACCAGTACTTCTCTCCGTTGATGATGGGTGGATGGGAAGCATTGTCTCCGACTCAAGATCTGATCGACAGCTATGAATGTATCGATGGTAAATCAATCGAAACTTCTCCTTTGTATAATCCGGAAAAGCCTTACGAAAACCGCGATCCTCGTCTGGCCTACTCTATCTTGTGGCATGGCTGTGAATTCGCAGGTATGACCTATTCAACAATGGGTACAATGGGTAATGGTAATGCCACTCGAACAGGTTACACCATGAGAAAATATATTGATGCAACCAATATGGGAAATGAATATCCTGGTGCTATCAACTATATTCTGTTCCGTTATGCCGAAATGTTGTTGATCTATGCAGAGTCAATGAACGAACTGAATGGTCCTACTGCTGATGTTTATGCAGCCGTTAACCAGGTACGTCAACGTCCTAGCGTTGAGTTGCCTCAGTTGCCTGCTGGTTTGACAAAAGATCAAATGAGAGAGGCTATTCGTCATGAACGTCGTGTGGAATTCGTCTTTGAAGGTATCCACTTGTTTGAAACAAGAAGCTGGCGTACAACTGAAGCATGTGTAAACAAACCGGCTTATGGTTGCACTTATGACGGTCAAAAGGTATTGATTGAACAGCGTAAATTCAATCCGGAAAAAGATTATCTGTGGGCTATTCCTTTGACTGAAATAGACTTGGCAAAGGGTTCATTGGTACAGAATCCGGGATATTAAGAAGATTATTCTTCCTATACCAACAAAAGGGGTTGTGTCGAACAAACAGGTTCGATGCAACCCCTTTTAGGTGTTTCTGCCTTAACAAAAGACAAGGTCTGAAGATGAGAGCAGCAGGAGTTTACCGGCGGTCGAATTCCCGAAAGCAATGCAGCTGTTTGCATTTATCCCAAATCGGTCATTAGATTACGATTCTTGTTGGTGCTTGTTTTGAGCAGATTGCAATGGCTGCGTTGAAGGTATATTTATCAGCCACAAAAATACAATAAGCCAACAGGCAGACAAGAGACTGCTAATCCTATCAAAAAGGATTAAGCTATTTCCGAAAATTGGGTAACTACTCCGTTCGAACGGAGTGCCTACCCAATTCCAACGGAGTGCCTACCCAATTTCAAAAAAGTCCCTACCCATTTTTGAAAAAGTCTATACCCTTTTTCCCAAAAACCTATAAACTATTGAAAGAGAGCCTATAATACCTTTTTTCAGGGCGTTTGAACCGAGACAAAGTCGTCTGTCAAGTCCGGCGAAGTCGCCCGCCGTTTCTGCCGGATCTATTACCGCTTTTAGCAAATAATAATCCGAATAAAAACACAATAACTATCTCTCCGATGGCTATAGGCAGTATGTCGAGACAACCGATGAAAACATCATATTTATCATCCTTTCGCTCTAATGACCGATTTGCATTTATGACACACTGACCGTCATAAAACAAAAAAGGCTGCCTCAACCGATGTCGAGGCAACCTAAACACTAATCCTTGTGTTTTGTAAGCTGTGAGGATTAGAACAAAAAATATAAATTATTTACTCAAAATATCCAATGTATCAGAAGCGATCATAAACTCTTCGTCAGTAGGAACAACGATAATAGTCACCTTACTATCCGGAGTGCTGATAACCATTTCTTCGCCACGCATCTTATCGTTCTTTTCTACATCGATCTTCATACCCATGTATTCCATATCCTGACAAACCACACGGCGAGTTTCCCACTGGTTTTCACCTACACCACCAGTCCAAACCAAGATATCACAACCGCCCATAGCTGCTGCATAAGCACCTACATACTTCTTAATACGGTAATTGTAAACATCCATTGTCATGATAGCACGTTCATCGCCCTTTTCAACAGCAGCTTCCAGGTCACGCATATCAGAAGAACCGCCAACCAAACCAGCTACACCACTCTTCTTGTTGAACAAGTCAGACAAACCAGCAGCATCCAAGCCTTCCTTCTCCATAATGAAAGGAATAGCGCCCGGATCAACGTCACCACAACGAGTACCCATCAGCAAACCTTCAGTAGGAGTCAGACCCATAGTTGTATCTACACACTTACCGTTGCAAACAGCAGCAATTGAACCACCATTACCAATATGAGCTGTAATGATCTTCTGGCTTTCATACGGAACGCCCAAGATTTCACAAGCACGCTTAGATACATAACGATGACTAGTGCCGTGGAAACCATAACGACGGATACCATATTTAGTATACAATTCATAAGGCAAACCATACATGTAAGCCTTAGGCGGCATAGTCTGGTGGAAAGCTGTATCGAAAACAGCTACCTGAGGAATACCAGGAATCAATGCTTCCATGGCATTCACACCCTTCAAGTTTGCCGGATTATGTAGCGGAGCCAAGTCAGAGCATTCTATCACTTTATTAATCACATCCTGAGTGATCAACACACTGCTTGCAAACTTTTCACCACCATGTACCAAACGGTGACCTACTGCATCAATCTCTTTATAATCCTTGATACAGCCATATGTTGCGTCTGTCAAAACGCTCAAGATAAACTGAATACCTTCCTGATGACCCGGGATTTCTTTTTCAAGAATCACCTTCTTACCATTCTTGTCAGTCAATTTCAAGAATGCACCCTGCAAACCAATCTTTTCGATACCGCCCTGAGCCATTACCTCATGAGAAGTCATATCGAACAATTTATATTTAATAGAACTACTACCGCAGTTTAATACTAAAATCTTCATGTTTTGTTCCTCCAGTTGTTATTAGATTCAATTATTTTGCAGACTTCAGACCGATAGACTGGTTACAAGAGATAGCAACCATCTTATAGATATCTTCTACTGAGCAACCACGAGACAAGTCGTTAACCGGAGCAGCCATACCCTGCAAAATAGGGCCAACAGCTTCAGCACCACCCAAGCGCTGAACCAACTTATAAGCGATATTACCTACTTCGAGAGTCGGGAATACCAATACATTGGCACGGCCTGCAATTTCGCTATCCGGAGCCTTCTGTGCAGCTACCTTTGCAACCAAAGCTGCGTCAGACTGCAATTCACCATCAATCTTCAATTCAGGAGCCAATTCTTTCGCCATGCGAGTAGCCTCAACAACCTTATCAACCATTTCGTGAGAAGCACTACCCTTTGTTGAGAAGCTCAACATAGCCACACGCGGTTCAATATTTGCAATAGCACGAGCTGTACCGGCAGTAGCAACAGCAATACTTGCCAATTCTTCAGCAGTAGGATTCGGCATAACAGCACAGTCTGCAAAGATCAACAGGCCGTTTTCACCATACTGCGGAGTCTGAGTAAACATCAAGAAAGCACCAGATACACACTTCATGCCAGGAGCAGTCTTAATGATCTGCAAAGCTGGACGAAGCACATTACCTGTTGTATTCAATGCACCAGCAATTTCACCGTCTGCATCACCTGACTTGATCATCAAGCAAGCCAAGAACAACGGATCTTCAACCAACACAGCGGCCTTTTCAGGTGTCATACCCTTTTTCTGACGCAACTGTACCAATAGGTCGGCATATGCTGCCTTCTTCTCATGATTCTTAGGATCAACAATGGTTGCCTTACCAATGTGTTTCAATCCATACTCAGCAGCCAATTTATTGATTTCAGCGGGATTGCCAATCAAAATAATGTCTGCTACCTGGTCGGCCAATAGACGGTCGGCTGCTTTCAATGTTCTTTCTTCTATACCTTCGGGAAGAACGATACGCTGCTTGTTTGCTTTTGCGCGCGCAATGATGTCTTGCATTAAGTCCATGATGGAAGATGTTTTTTATATTATTTAATGATTTACATTCACTATGTGCCTACAAAAATAAACAAAATGTCATATCGAGATTACAAAACAGGCAAAATAATTGCTTGCAGAAAGTTCTCTTTCAGAACATTTAACAATAATTCGTAACAACTCGTTCACCAGACAAGATCTGCTGTAACTCTTCGGCAGTCACATTCACACTAATCTTACCATTATGAGCTACGGAAATCTTTCCTCGCTCTTCGGAAACAATGATCACCAACGCATCGGTCTCGAGCGACATTCCCAAGCCGGAACGGTGACGAAGCCCCATTTCTTTCGGCAACGACGCATTCTGAGCCACCGGCAAAATACATCCTGCAGCTTTGATGCGGTTGTCTGCTATAATCATGGCACCATCATGAAGTGGACTATTCTTAAAGAAGATATTCTCGATCAAGCGGGCATTCACATCCGCCACAAACATCTCTCCTGTATGCTCAAAGACCGTGAGATCGACATCTTGCTGTATGCAAATGAGTGCACCGGTCTTCTTCTTCGCCATATTCATACAAGCCAGTACAATCGGCGCGATGAACTTACCATCGTTTTCTGCCTCTGCATTACGCTTAGAGAAAAGCTTTGCCACAAACTTCCATCCCCGATGCGAACCCAAGGCCAACAGAAAGCGACGAATCTCATCTTGAAACAAGATGACCAACACCACAAAACCTACGCTAATGAACTTATCCAAGATCGCTCCCATCAGACGCATCTCAAGCACCTGCGAGATCAAAATCCATACAACAATAAAAGAGACCACACCACTAAATATGGCCAATGTACCCGAACTCTTCATCAACTTATAGGTCTGGTACAGGAAAAAGGCGACCAGTAATACATCAATCAGGTCTTTGATTCCAAAATGCATCCACATAGATATCTCTATTTTTACGATCCTCTCACTTATGAGTTGTCAACATCTGCACAATACGCACCGCCTCAATCGCTTCGCGCACATCATGCACACGCAAGATATGGGCTCCTTGCATCAAAGCATAGGTATGCAACACCGATGTACCATTCAAGCTATCATTAGGCGTTCCTCCCAACAAACGATATATCATGCTCTTACGAGAGATACCGACCAACAAAGGCAGGTCGAACAGATGAAACTCGGACAGATGCTGCATCAGCTCGTAATTCTGCTCCAAGGTTTTGCTGAATCCAAAACCGGGATCAAGAATAATATCATTGACTCCCATCAAATTGAGCTGGCGCACTTTCTCGGCAAAGTAACGCATAATATCACCGGTCAAATCGGCATAAACGGTATGTTGTTGCATGGTCTGTGGAGTTCCACGCATGTGCATCATAATATAAGGTACCTGCAAATCGGCCACTGTCTGAAACATATCCTTGTCCAGTTCTCCACCCGAAATGTCATTGATCATAGCTACGCCATACTCCTCAACACATTGCCGGGCAATGCCACTACGAAAGGTATCAACCGACACCCACACGTCGGGATAGTGTGCCTTCAATATATTCAAAGCAAAAGCCAAACGCTCCATCTCCTCTTCGGGCGTTATTTCAGCCGCATCCGGGCGCGATGAATAACCGCCGATATCAATCATCTTTCCGCCTTCTGCCAGAATCGTTTGAATACGTTCTTCAATGGCAGCTTCTGTCTGCTTACGACTACCGGCATAAAAAGAATCGGGTGTCACATTCAAGATTCCCATCACCCAAGGTGTTGAAAGCGAAGCCAAGCTTCCCCTCATATTAAGTGTTTTCTCTTTCATCATTTCCCATGTTTGCAGCAAAGATAGGAAATTAAATTACTACATTTGCCTCAAATTCGACGTGAAAGAAAATTAATGAATAAAGCTATGAGCATTTCAGAGTTGTATGAATTGTTTATCCATCATCCGAAGGTAACGACAGATAGCCGGAACTGCCCGAAAGGATCTATCTTTTTTGCCCTGAAAGGGGAGAATTTTGACGGCAACCAATATGCCAGTAAAGCATTAGACGCCGGCTGCGACTATGCAGTCATTGATAATCCAGATTGCTATATCAACAAACGAACTATTCTTGTAGACAATGTCTTACAGACACTACAGCAGTTGGCTCACCGCCATCGTAAAGTGATTGGACTGCCCATTATCGGCATCACCGGCACCAATGGAAAAACAACAACCAAGGAGTTGCTGGCGGCCGTGTTGTCAAGCAAATATAACCTTCTCTATACCGAAGGCAATCTAAACAACCAAATTGGTGTGCCGCTGACCTTGTTGCGCCTCAATCACGACCATGAAATGGCTGTTATCGAGATGGGTGCCAGTCATCCGGGTGACATCAAAGAACTGGTTGATATTGTTCAGCCCAACTACGGACTGATCACTAACGTGGGACGTGCTCATCTGGAGGGATTTGGATCATTCGAGAATATCATCCGCACTAAAGGAGAACTCTATGACTATATACGTCATATCCACGGTAAAATATTCATCAAACAGGAGAATGAATTTCTCCGTGGTATTGCCAATGGTATCGAACAGATCACCTATGGACATAGCAATGAATCTTTTGCTTGGGGTAATGTTGTGGCCTGTGATCCTTTCCTTAGCTTCGAATGGCAACAGCAAGGCAAGGTTCACACCGTTAAAACTCATCTGATTGGAAGCTATAACATCGACAATGTGTTGGCGGCCGTAGCGGTGGGACGCTACTTCAAGATTCCGGCAGAACGCATCAGCCGTGCCATTGCTTCCTATGAGCCTACCAACAACCGTTCTCAGTTGAAGAAGACAGAAAAGAATGAACTGGTGATTGATGCCTATAATGCAAACCCCAGTAGTATGAAGGTAGCTATCGACAACTTTGCTCAGATGAACGGTTCACCCAAAGCTGTGATCTTAGGAGACATGAAAGAATTGGGCCCTACAAGTGTGCAGCTGCATCAAGAGGTAATAGACCAACTAAAAGGGCTGAAGATCGACAAGATATTACTATGCGGTGACGAATTTGCCAAGACGGACAATAGCTTCGATACCTTCGCCAATCAAAAGGCTCTGACCGACTATTTGGGCAGTCATCCATTAGAGGGATATCAGATACTTATCAAGGGTTCGCACAGTATGGAACTGGAAAAGATAGCCGAATGGCTCTAATTGGTACTAAATGCGGCAAGCCATACTTGTCATAGATTCGTAACTTATCAAACACAATAACATCATGCATGAACTTTGTTGTGTGGGACATATCACATTGGATAAGATTGTGACTCCCAAGAATACAATACACATGCCGGGAGGAACCTCTTTCTATTTCTCTCATGCGATCAAACATTTCAAGGATGCCGACTATGCGCTGGTTACTGCTGTGGGCGAATCAGAGATGAATGTCGTTGACAACCTGCGTAATAAAGGTATCGACGTTTCCACTATGCCAAGCCGATATTCGGTCTATTTCGAGAACACCTATGGTGAGAATCAGAACAACCGCACACAAAGAGTTCTGGCAAAAGCGGATCCTTTCACAGTAGAAGCGTTGGAAAAGGTCGAAGCTAAGATATTTCACTTAGGCAGTCTGTTAGCTGATGACTTTTCTCTGGATGTAATCAAATATCTGGCTCAAAAAGGATTGGTCTCGGCCGATTCACAAGGCTATCTGCGCGAGGTACGCGACACGAAAGTGTTTGCCGTGGACTGGGAAAAGAAACGTGAAGCCCTGAAATATATCCACTTCCTAAAGGCCAACGAGCATGAAATGGAAGTATTGACCGGTTCGGCTGATGCCCGCACTGCCGGCAAGATCTTATATGATTGGGGCGTCAAAGAGGTATTGCTGACCTTTGGAGATGTGGGTTCGGTGATTTATGACGGCGTTACCTTCCACCGCATACCAGCCTATAAACCCAAAGAGGTTGTGGATGCAACGGGTTGTGGCGACACCTATATGACCGGCTACCTCTATCAACGCAGCAAGGGCGCCAGCATAGAAGAAGCCGGTAAATTTGCAGCGGCCATGTCCACAATCAAGATCGGCGTAAGCGGACCTTTCCATGGAAGCAAGGCAGATGTGTTCCATTACATGGAGACAGCAGAGACAATCTATCCTGATGCCTTCTTACCGAACAAGTAACTTTTCTTTAAGATATTTGCCTGTATAGGACTCCGGACAGCAGACCAGCTGTTCGGGCGTTCCGGCAAATACCAAATTTCCTCCCTCTTTTCCTCCTTCGGGACCTAAGTCGATAATATAATCGGCACATTTGATCACATCCATATTATGCTCTACAATCACCACGGTGTGACCTTTGGCTATCAGTACATCAAAGGCCTTCAACAGGGTTTTGATGTCGTGGAAATGAAGTCCGGTGGTCGGCTCATCAAAGACAAACAGGGTTGGTTGTTGCTTTTCTTGTCCCAAATAATAGGCCAACTTCACACGCTGATTTTCACCTCCCGATAAAGTTGACGAGGTCTGTCCCAACTTGATGTACCCCAAACCTACATCCTGCAAGGGCTTCAATCGCTTGATTATCTTCTTCTCCTGAGATCCGGTAGCTGCCTCGAAAAACTCAATTGCCTGATTGACGGTCATTTCCAACAGATCGTAGATGGTGCAACCACGGTATTCCACATCAAGCACCTCCTGTTTGAAACGTTTGCCATGACAAACTTCACACTTTAAGGTGATATCTGCCATAAACTGCATCTCTACCGTGATTTTACCTTCGCCTTTACACTCTTCGCATCGTCCTCCCTCTTTGTTGAATGAGAAATAGGAGGCATTGAAACCCATCTGTTTAGACAATGGTTGCTCGGCAAACAACTTGCGAATCTCATCATAAGCTCCAATATAGGTCACCGGATTAGAGCGGGAACTCTTTCCGATAGAGTTCTGATCGACAAATTCAATTCCTTTGATCAGACTAAAATCACCGGTCATTTCGGAACAATCAACCGACAGACGGGCATCATCGAGCTGACGTTTCACTCCTTCATAGAAGATGTCACGCACCAGCGAACTCTTTCCCGATCCGCTAACGCCGGTAACCACCGTCATCACATTCAAGGGGAAACGTACATCAAAGCCCTTCAGGTTGTTGTGACGTGCGCCCTTCACCTCGATATAGTTATTCCACTGACGGCGATAAGGCGGCAGTTCTATCTGTTCTTCTCCTAAAAGATATTGTACGGTGTAACTGTTCGTATTTCGATCCAACGAATCAACTTCGCCTTGATAGACGACTTCACCTCCCAAACGTCCGGCCTTCGGACCAATATCTATAATGTAGTCGGCAGCACGAATAATCTCTTCGTCATGCTCCACAACCACCACCGTATTACCCAACGCCTGAAGCTGACGCAACACTTTCACCAACAGATCGGTATCGCGCGAATGCAATCCGATGCTGGGTTCATCCAATATATAGAGTGAACCAACCAGACTACTGCCCAAAGAGGTGGCTAAATTGATACGCTGGCTCTCACCGCCCGAGAGCGTAGAAGAGAGTCGGTCGAGCGTCAGATAGCCCAAGCCAACATCGAGCAAGAACTGCAGACGGCTATTGATCTCTGTCAACAGACGCTTCGCAATGGCGGCGTCGTTCTCATCGAGCTGCAACTGATCAAAAAAGGCCTTGGCTTCCGTGATAGGCATAACCACAATCTCGGCAATATTCTTACCGCCTATCTTGACGTAGAGTGCTTCGGGTTTCAGACGTCCGCCTTTGCAGGCCGGACAAGTAGTCTTGCCCCGATAACGGGCCAACATCACACGATATTGAATCTTATAAAGATTCTCCTCTACAAACTTAAAGAAGTCGTCAATGCCGTGTACTCCTTTAGCTCCATGCCATAACAAATCTTTCTCCTTCTCAGTCAAGTCGTAATAGGGTCGGTGTATCGGAAACTTATAGCGTTCACTACTCCGAATGAATTCCCTCAGCCATTCTCCCATCACATCGCCCTTCCAACAGACGACAGCTCCTTGATATAATGAAAGGCTCTTGTCGGGAATGACAAGGTTCTCGTCGATACCTAACACCTTACCGAAACCTTCACATACAGGGCAGGCACCCAAGGGATTATTGAAGTTGAACATCATATCGGTAGGTTCTTCAAAGGTCATGCCGTCTGCTTCGAACCGTTTGGAATAACTCTTCAGCTCCACCTTGTCTTGCAGATAGATACGAACCAGGCAAGTGCCCTGACCTTCAAAAAAGGCTGTATCAGCCGAATCGGCCAAACGACTCTTCAATGTCTTATCATCCGAGATGGCCAGACGGTCGATCAGCAATTCTATCTCGGGCGCCGACAACAATGCCTCGTCTGCCAACACCTCACTGATGCGGCAGATGGCGTCTTGGATATAAAGACGTGTATAACCCTCTTTCTGAAGAATCTCCAACTGCTCTCGCATCGAACGGCCAGCCGGAGGAATCACCGGGGCAAACAGAGCAAAACGAGTGCCCAAAGGATAGGCCAACACCTCGCGAACCACATCCGAAGCCTGATGCTTCTTCACCTCTACTCCCGATACCGGCGATATTGTCTTTCCGATACGGGCATACAACAGACGCAGATATTCATAAATCTCTGTCGATGTGCCCACAGTAGAACGAGAGTTACGGGTATTTACCTTCTGTTCAATGGCAATAGCGGGCGGAATACCCTTGATATAGTCACACTCCGGTTTGTTCATACGACCTAAGAACTGACGTGCATAGGCAGAAAGGCTCTCCACATAGCGTCTCTGTCCTTCTGCATAAAGTGTATCAAATGCCAAGGAAGACTTGCCGCTACCTGATAAACCGGTGATCACAACCAATTTATCACGCGGAATCTTCACGTCAATATTCTTCAGATTATTCACCCGTGCTCCTTTGATGATAATTTGCCTCTCTTCTGCCATAAACGTCCCTCTTTTTGTATGTGTAGCATACAAAGATACGACATAAACCCGTTGGCGGAATAACATTGATAAAACAATTTGATAGGCGGTTCCCTGTTAAAACAAGTTATCTACCCGTTTTCCCATGATGATAGTGGTGTGTCATAAATACAATAAGTCAATGAACAGACAAGAGATTACGAACCTCGTTAAAACGGAGTAGGCTATTTCCGGAAATTGGATACCTATCCATTTCCAACGGAATGCCTACCCAATCCGAACGGAGTGCCTATCCATTTTCAAAAAAGTCCCTACCCTTTTTTCAAAAAGTCTATAGACTAATTTCATAAAGTCTATAAACGCCTGAAAACCAGTCTATAACACATCTTCCAAGAGTATTTAAACCAAGACGGATTCGCCTATCAATTCCAACGGAATCGCCCGCCGTTTCAGACGGATTTGTTACCTGTTTCCAACAAGCAAGTTCATTGCTTAAAATACAATAACCCCTCTTTCCACCCGTTGCTATCGACCTGTCAAAAAACAAGCTGCACCAAGCCCTAATATCCGAATTAGGCTAAAAAGGAAGACATTCTTTTCATAGAATGAAAGAGAATCCCTACTTTTGCTTTGAAAGTTTATTATAGAAATAAAAAGAGATCATGCATAACTACTTTTTACGGTTATTGACCCTCCTGTTAGCAGGAGTTCTCGGGGCTTGTTCTACCACTCAAAAGACACCCCAACAAACCAACACAGGCCGCACAGCCAAACGTGAATTCCGCGGAGCCTGGATTCAAACAGCTTTTCAAGGTGAATACAAAGAGATGACGCCGGCCCAGATGAGACGAAGCTTCATCAAAAAGCTGAACTTCCTACAAGCCTGTGGCATCAATGCCATTATTTTTCAGGTGCGACCCGAAGCCGACGCTTTCTACAAATCCGATATTGAACCATGGAGCCGGTTTTATACCGGTGTACAGGGAAAAGCTCCTGCCGGAAACTTCGACCCGATGGCATTCCTTATCGAAGAGTGTCATAAACGTAACATGGAGTTTCATGCCTGGCTGAATCCTTACCGCATCAGCACGGCCGGAAATACCCGTTTTGCCGATTCGCATATCTATCACCGCCACCCGGAATGGTTTGTTACCTACAACAAACAGATTCTTTTCGATCCGGGCCTGCCCGATAGTCGCAAGTTCATCTGCAAGGTGGTAAAAGATATTGTAACTCGCTATGATGTAGATGCCATCCACATGGATGACTATTTCTATCCCTATCCGGCTGCGGGCATGTCCTTTCCTGACGACCGTAGCTTCTATAAATATGGCCTTCGTAAAGGATATACCGAGGCCCAACGAGCCGATTGGAGACGAGAGAATGTCAATAAGCTGATTCAGGAGATTAAACGTACCATTCTGCTGACCAAGCCTTGGGTTCGCTTCGGCATCAGTCCGTTCGGCATCTACCGCAACAAGAAAAGCACTCCGGACGGATCGGGAAGCCAGACCAACGGACTTCAAAACTATGATGACCTATATGCCGATGTTACTCATTGGGTAAAACAGGGCTGGATCGACTATAACATTCCACAGATCTATTGGGAAATTGGTCACCCGGCAGCCGATTACATCACACTGATTAAGTGGTGGAACAAACAGGCCGGAAACCGTCATCTCTATATCGGACAGGATGTAGCACGCACCATGAAGGCCGATCAGCTGACACGCAAGATGCGTTATGAACGGGCTTTGTCTCAGATTGACGGTAACTGCTTCTGGCCTGCCAACGAGATCTTATGGAATAATCAGGGAATAGCGGATAGCTTGAAACATCACTATCACCGCTATCCGGCATTGATTCCTGCCTATACCTTTATGCACGACCGTGCGCCAAAAGAGGTGTCGGGCTTAAAAACCCAATGGACCGAAAGAGGTTTTGAATTGCGCTGGAAAGCCAAGCAGAGTCCGACCAATCCGGAACTGGCAAACTACTTTGTCATCTATCGTTTCAAGGACAAAGAGCCTATCAATCTGAATGATCCTGCTAAGATTGTGGCCACAACACGCAACTGCTACTATCTATTGCCCTATGACAAAGGTCAACGGAAGTATCGATATGTAGTGACAGCCGTTGACCGCTTCCACAATGAAAGCGTAAAGGGAAAGAATAAGAAAGTTAAACTTTAATACATATATATAATGTATATCCGCTGGATTATTTACTTATGTATCACGCTTCTTGCTTGTAGCAGCTGTTCGAATGACAATGAACCGCCGGTTGACAGCATAGCCAAACGCACCGTACTTATCTATATGGCTGCAGACAACAATCTGAGCAGCTATGGCCGACAGAATCTGCAAGAGCTTCTAAAAGGGGCTCAAAGTTATGGATTGCGTCATGAGAATCTGATCGTCTATATCGATCCTTATAAGGAATCTCCACGACTATTACAAATACATGAAAACAGACTGGGCGTGATGATAATTGACACCCTGCAGACTTATCCGGAGCAAAACTCTGCGACACAGGAGGTAATGAAGGGTGTTATTCAAGAAGTTCTCTCTGCTTTTCCGGCTCAGAGCTATGGACTGATATTATGGAGCCATGGCACATCTTGGCTTCCTCAAAATTTCAGCACTAAGCTACGCTCTTTTGGCTTGGACGACAATAACGAAATGGAGATCGAACAATTGGCGGCAGCCTTGCCAGACAAGACCTTCAATTATATCTTGTTTGATGCCTGCTATATGGCCAGTACAGAGGTGGTTTATGAGTTGCGAAACAAATGTAACTATATCATAGGATCGCCGGTAGAAATTCTGGCCGGCGGTTTTCCTTATAGACAGATTGTTCCCTATCTGTTTGGCGACGATACTCAATTACAGGGGATCTGTCAATCGTTTTATGATTTCTATAACCAGCAAAGCAATCTGCTCCGTTCGGGAGCCGTCTCCTTGACAGCGACAGCTCATCTGGAAACACTGGTCGAGATCTCTAAAGAGATCATAATCAACAAAGAGAAGGAGATCAAACAACTGCCCCTGAACGAGATTCAGCAACTCGACCTGATTTCTCATCGTTTCCACTTGCTCTACGATTTGGATGACTTTATCCGCAGGATAGCAACAGACGAACAGTACAAACGTTTCCAGGAATGCCTGGAGAAGATTGTTCTCTACAAACAGACTACACCGAAAATCACCTACGGACTGTCTAGTAATTCTCAATTGTCCATGAATCATTACAGTGGGCTCTCGATCTACATTCCACAGGCCGCCTATCCAACGCTCAATCATTGGTATAACGTACACACCGCCTGGGGAAAAGCGCTGTATGCGAAATGATAGAGAACAGCTCTCAATGAACCAAGAAGATCTTTTTGTAGCGCTTTGTTATCCCCTTCGGATGATAAAGCTCTACATAAAAGATATACAAACCTTGTGTAAGAGAGCCACCATCTGCTCCTCGCCCATTCCAAGATAACTTTCCCTTCGTACCTAACAAGACATGATTGGCAATCTCTGCCACTCGCCGTCCGGATGTATCAAACACATAGGCACGACAACTATATCCTGCCTGATCCAACAGATAAGAAATGGTATAATCTCCCGTCCAATCCGAATAGATTGGCGATTCGATACCCAACAGTTCATCTCCTTCGCCGAACAGATCTTGTTGTGAATTGGCATATCCCGGTGTTCCATATCCGGCCGATTCAGCAGCAGAGGTCCAATTGTCTCTATCTTGTGTAGGCCGCTCATAACTGATACGCTCCAAGGCCACTCCTTTTTCATCCTTAATAGATGGAGCATGCCACAAAACAGAATAACAAACCTCATCAATCACCTCGAATGTTTTACTGTGGAACAATACGATATCGGAAGCTGTATTGGGCAATACCGGCAGATTCAATTCATAGAGACAAGAGGCATCTTTAACCAAATAGAAATCCTCAACTCCGGCTACCGACTTACTCAACACAACATAGCCTTTCGGTCCTATCGGTTCAGTAATGGAAGAGAGTGTGTAATGAGTTCCCAAATTACCGTCTCTCTTACGAATAGCCAATGATAAACCAGCGAGGGACAAAGGTCGATCTGTATGGTTGTATAGCTCTATGTATTCACTTCCATCGGTATAAGGATTGACCAGCAACTCACTAAACAATATCTCTCCTGATGCGATATTCGTATCTCCTGTTATCTCCGGCTTATCGGGTTTATCCGGTTCCGGTGTTGGATCGGGATCAGGTTCTTCCGGTTCGGGTTTGGGAGTTGGATCGGGTTTCACTTCGCCCGAAGAGTTCTTTGCGCCGGGCGTTCCTCCGCTCTCCGCTGAACAGAGATGAAAGCCCTCTTCTGAACGTTCCCATGAAACGCCAGGTTTGGCCTTGCCATAGCTAATCTTATCAATCAACAGGCCGGAAGAATTTGTCAGCTGAAGAGTCTTTCCGCTATTATTCAACGGCAAGAAGGATTCTATTGGAACCTTTACGGCACTGGCCGCACAGATCATTGACAGCTCAGACGAATAGAGCACGGCATAACCTTTGGCAGACAAAGAAACTGCCGGAAGCTCTCTTTTACGAGTACCGACCCAAAACAACAGGTCTTCTAAAGAGAATGACTTTTCCGTGGGATTATATAATTCTATATATTCCGGATACATACTGCCCTTAGGATCGGCCATCACCTCATTAATCAAAATTGATCCTTCGGCCGGTTCATCGGGTTTATCCGGTTCCGGTGTTGGATCTGGATTAGGTTCATCCGGTTCGGGCTTGGGAGTTGGATCGGGTTTCACTTCGCCCGAAGAGTTCTTTGCGCCGGGCGTTCCTCCGCTCTCCGCTGAACAGAGATGAAAGCCCTCTTCTGAACGTTCCCATGAAACGCCAGGTTTGGCCTTGCCATAGCTAATCTTATCAATCAACAGGCCGGAAGAATTTGTCAGCTGAAGAGTCTTTCCGCTATTATTCAACGGCAAGAAGGATTCTATTGGAACCTTTACGGCACTGGCCGCACAGATCATTGACAGCTCAGACGAATAGAGCACGGCATAACCTTTGGCAGACAAAGAAACTGCCGGAAGCTCTCTTTTACGAGTACCGACCCAAAACAACAGGTCTTCTAAAGAGAATGACTTTTCCGTGGGATTATATAATTCTATATATTCCGGATACATACTGCCCTTAGGATCGGCCATCACCTCATTAATCAAAATTGATCCTTCGGCCGGTTCATCGGGTTTATCCGGTTCCGGTGTTGGATCTGGATTAGGTTCATCCGGTTCGGGCTTGGGAGTTGGATCGGGTTTCACTTCGCCCGAAGAGTTCTTTGCACCGGGCGTTCCTCCGCTCTCTGCTGAACAGAGATGAAAGCCCTCTTCTGAACGTTCCCAAGAAACGCCGGGTTTGGCCTTGCCATAGCTGATCGTATCGATCAACAGACCGGAAGCATTCGCCAGCTGAAGAGTCTGTCCCTTATTATTCAACGGCAAGAAGGATTCTATCGGAATCTTTACGGCACTGGGGTCACAAATCATAGACAGTTCGGACGAATAGAGCACGGCATAGCCTTTAGCGGACAATGTTACCGCCGGAAGTGTTCTCTTACGACGGCCGACCCAAAACAACAGACCTTCTAAAGAGAATGACTTTTCCGTGGGATTATATAATTCTATATATTCCGGATAAATACTACCTTTAGGATCGGCCATCACCTCATTAATCAAGATTGATCCTTCGGTCGGTTCATCGGGTTGCTCTGGTTCCGGTGTTGGCTCTGGATCAGGTTCATCCGGTTCGGGCTTGGGAGTTGGATCGGGTTTCACTTCGCCCGAAGAATTCTTTGCACCGGGCGTTCCTCCTTCTTCTGCGGAACAGAGATGGAAGCCATCTGCGGAACGTTCCCAAGAAACACCGGGTTTGGCCTTGCCATAGCTAATCTTATCAATCAACAGGCCAGAAGCATTCGTCAGCTGAAGAGTCTTTCCCTTATTATTCAATGGTAAGAAGGATTCTATTGGAACCTTTACGGCACTGGGAGCACAAATCATAGACAGCTCGGATGAATAGAGCACGGCATAACCTTTGGCGGACAATGTAACCGCCGAAAGCTCTCTTTTACGAGTTCCAACCCATAAAAGACAGCCTTTCAACGACACAGATTGCTCTGTCGTATTATATAATTCTATGTATTCCGGATACATACTACCCTTAGGATCGGCCATTACCTCATTAATCAAGATTGAGCCCTCTTGAAGCCCATCTACTCCTTCCGGTTTATTGGGTTGTTGAAGTTCTACACCACACCTTTCAACGGTGTCACTAAATCGGGCAAATACACAAATAGGTAGTAATAACGCAAATATTAGAAATATTCGTCTCATAGTTAGCCTGTTTTGAATTAAAAATATCTATCTTTGCACCCCAATAAAATACAACTGTAAATTACATAGGGGAGTTTGATTTACACCAAACTCATATCTCCTCTACAAAGTTATCAGTTTATCTCTGAACAAACAATTAAATTCGTGTTCAAAATGAAAGTAGCAATAGTTGGTGTTAGTGGAGCAGTAGGACAAGAATTCTTGCGTGTGCTCGATCAAAGAAACTTTCCGATGGACGAACTGGTTCTTTTCGGTTCGTCTCGTAGTGCCGGACGTGTTTATACCTTCCGTAATAAACAGTACACCGTAAAGGAGCTGAAACATAACGATGACTTCAAGGGAATTGATATTGCTTTTGTCTCTGCCGGAGGCAGCACATCAAAAGAGTTTGAAAAGACAATCACCAAATTTGGTACTGTAATGATCGACAACTCAAGTGCATTCCGTATGGACGAAGATGTACCTTTAGTTGTTCCCGAAGTGAATCCGGAAGATGCTTTGAACCGCCCACGCAATGTGATTGCCAATCCGAACTGTACAACCATTCAGATGGTAGTAGCTTTGAAAGCTATCGAAAACATTTCACATATCAAACGTGTACATGTTTCAACCTATCAGGCAGCCAGTGGAGCTGGTGCCACAGCTATGGCCGAATTGGTTAAACAATATGAACAGCTGTTGAAAGGCGAAGAACCTACTGTAGAGAAATTCGCTTACCAATTGGCATACAATGTTATTCCTCACGTAGATGTATTTACAGAAAATGGATACACAAAAGAGGAAATGAAGATGTATAACGAGACTCGCAAGATTATGCACTCAGATATTGAAGTGAGTGCCACTTGTGTGCGTGTTCCGGTGATGCGTGCTCATAGCGAAACTACATGGATTGAGACAGAACGCCCAATCAGTGTAGAAGAGGCTCGTAAAACATTTGCAGAAGCAGAAGGAGTAGTGCTGCAGGATAACACCGAAAAGAAAGAATATCCGATGCCGCTGTTCGTGGCCGACCATGAACCGGTATATGTGGGCCGTATTCGTAAAGACCTTTGCAACCCGAACGGCTTGACATTCTGGACTGTCAGCGACCAGATCAAGAAGGGTGCTGCTCTGAATGCTGTTCAGATTGCCGAATATCTGTTGAAGGTAGGAAACATCAAATAAAAGAGGCTATTCTATTGCCCCTACGAGGTTGTATCATGATTGTTCTTTAATCGCGGCCTCATCCTTATAAAGTCTGCAAGTTTCTCTGTATAAAAAGACAGGAGCTTGCAGACTTTTCTGCTTTAACCCAAAACGGTCATTAGATTACGATTCTTGTTGGTGCTTGTTTGGAACAGATTGTAATGGCTGCATTGAAGACTTATTTTTCATCCATAAAATACAATAAGCCAACAGGCAGACAAGAGACTACTAATCCGGTCAAAATGGAGTAAGCTATTTCCGGAAATTGGGTAACTACTCCGCCGGGACGGAGTAGTTATTCCGTCCGAACGGAGTGCCTACCCAATTTCAAAAAAGTCCCTACCCTTTTTTGAAAAAGTCTATACCCTTTTTTCCAAAAACTCTATAGAGGACTATAATCCATTTTTTCAGGGTGTTTGGATCGAAGCAGATTCGCCTGTCAAGCCTGGCAAAGTAACCCGTTGTTTCTGCCGGATTCGTTACCGTTTTTAGTAAATAATAATCCGGATAAAAATACAATAACTATCCCTCAGCGCATATTTAATTCAGAGAGGATAGACTATTCATTTATATAAACAGGCAAGTTGATGTTTATTCACTTGAGAAGCATTAGCCGAAAGAAGAGCTGACAAGAATTGGAAAGAATAAAAATAGTCAGCTGTTTTACTTTTTCGTTCTAATGACCAATTTGGGTTTAAAATACAAGGCGCTGAGCCGACGCTGCAATAGCAAGAGGATTGTTTGCCGGTGTAGCCACATTACTGCCAGAGATGTTCCTTCTCTTTCATAGCCAGGCCAAAGCGATAAAAAAACAGTCCATTTACTCCAAATTTTTCACTCCTGAGATTTTCTTTTTTCTCTTTTTTTTTACTTTTGTAAGGTAATTACCTTGAGTACTAAATACAAAAAAGAAAAAAGATGAAAGCACTCCACTGGCTACTTTATTTAGGTTGCATTTGCATCCTATTCGCGGCTTGTCACGACGAGGATGAGCCAATAGATTTTCCCGAAGAAAGCAATATTCTATTTGCCGGGGAAAACAGGACTATTATGTTACAAGAACAGACCAAGAACTTCCATTCGTTCGAATACCGTTGTAAAATAAAAGCGGCAGACGGCACCATCTTCACCCGCTTGGGCGAACATGTTCGTTTGGAAGGCCAATCTACATTGACATTCCGAACGGGATTGAAACCGGGCATCTACCGCCTACTCGCTTTGGAATATCCGGAAACGATCTCTGCTTCATCCGACACAACTTGGGTGGAATATGGATTAGGCTGCCGTATCGAAATCTCCAACTCAGGAGAAGTGAAGATACTTGACAGCTTCAACTCTTCCCTTAACTTTTCAGGTAAAGGAACAAAAGAGGAGCCATTTATCATCTCAAGCTATAGTCACCTGAAGAACCTCCGAAACATCATCAACGATCAACGTCAGAATTCGGAAGTTACAACGCATACCTATTTCCAACAGACGGCGAACATTGACATGGACAAAGCCTCATGGGATAGCGACCATAACGAAGGATGGTATCCGATTGGCGCACAGCCAACCAACCCATTCCGAGGCGTTTATGACGGAAATGGACATACCATCAAGAATCTTTGGAGCAAACGCCCCAACTCTTCCGGTATCGCACTCTTTGGCTTTGTGGAACACGCCTACATCAAGAATGTCAAGATGGTCAATCCGAAAATGGAAGGAAACTATGCCGTAGGCAGTCTTGTCGGGGCAAGCGTAACGGCTGGAGACAAAGCGGATACAACTTTTATCGCCTCTTGCTCCACTACCAAAGGTTACATTAAAGGAGGAACAGGCAGCATGGGTAACGGTGGACTAGTAGGTGTGGTCGATATGAAGAGCGTGCTATTGATGGATAGCTGTATCAACGAAAATACGAATGTAAGCGGAGATTATGCCGTAGGTGGATTGTTAGGTGCCGGCTCTTTATATTCTTATACAAACATCCAGCAAAGCGAGAATCACGCATCCATCAGCTCCATGCACACCGGCGCCGGTGGTTTGGTCGGTTCTGTGGACTCCTTGTTTGTCTTGGCTTGCGTCAACACGGGCGACATCACAGGTGCCACCCAATATAACCCTTCCGACAAATCAAGCGGAGGATTTGGCTCAGGCGGTATTGCAGGTGGAACAGGAATGTCTTTCATCCATGCTTCAAAGAATACAGGAGCCATAAAAGGATACACCGGAGTTGGCGGAATCATTGGTAGTACGCGTATCGGTTCGGATGAATTACTGTTTAACAATACATTAGTAAAGGGCAGTTCTAATGAAGGGGATATAGAAGGGCAGACATCTGTTGGCGGTATCTGCGGAGAAGCCCAATTCGGTGGTTACAAGGCTTATAATACCGGTAACATAACAGCCCATGGTTCGGATGCGTATATCGGAGGAATTGTTGGTAACACCTCTATCGCGGTAGTACACAATGTCCTCAACAGTGGAAACGTCAATGCCGCATCCAGCCATTGTGCAGGTGGTGTCATAGGCAAAACAACATGGGGAGCCGTTTTTGCTTGCCAGAATTATGGCGACATGAAGGTATCAGCCGACTATGCCGGTGGCGTTATCGGTCTGGCTGGTAATTATACGATGGTGAACTATTGCAGCAACCTGGCAAACATACACAATTCGGGCAAAGGTCCGACGGGCGGTGTTATCGGTGAGATTGGCGACCCAAGAAAATGGTCGGCCATGGATATCGTCGGCTGTGTGTTGGGCAGTGTAGAATGTGTATTGGGTGTGGCCGGACCGCTAATTGCAGTAACGGGGGATGCTTTGAAAGGATCAGCTAGCACAACCGCTAAGGTCTTTGGGAAATTAACACACGTATTGCATATGGCAGAAACGGGACTCGAGTATGCCTTGATAGCCACAGATGCGTCGCTCTTATGTTATGGAATATTTGAGATGGTGGATGAAAAAGACTTACAATTGATGAAGAGTTCGTTGCAGACAAAAGCTACAGGGGCAGTTGATGAAGTCGCACAAGCCATGAGTAACATACGAAGCGGCCGTTCCTGGTCTTTATCATTGCTGTCAGACGGATTGACTACGGAAGTAGCCCAAATGCAGTTGGCAAACACCAACAATGTGTTATCATTCTACGAAAAATCGGATGATAACAATACTACCGTCAATTTCAATATCAACAACAAGCGAGAAGAGCGTTACAAGGAAATCGAAAAGTCAAGAAAGATTCAGAGCATCGTACAGAAGTGCATCACCGGTGCCTGCTGTGTGGCAGGAACAGCCCTCGCCATAGCTTCTATGGTTGTTACGGCAGGAACCTCAGCCGCAGCCGTAGTGGCCGTAGCCGCTCCGATAGTGACAGTAGTTGGAGGTACGAATGCAATTATCGAAGGAGCTACCGACTATCAGAATAATGCCGTGGTTGTTTCCCAATGCTTCAATGTAGGAGAGATAAAGGTAGATAAAGTTGACAAAGTTGGTGGCGTTTTGGGACATGCCCAGCAATTCTGCGAAATAACGGATTGTGTCAATGCCGGTCCGTTCAACGGAAAAGCAACCACCAAAACCGGAGGCGTGGTCGGAAGAGCAGACTCCCGATCTGTCATTAAGAATTGTTTGAACGTGGGCAAAAACTGGAATTTTGTCATCTACAGCACAGGAGATGCCGTCACAACTACTAACCTCTATTATTACGATCCATACTTGAAGATACCTTCTGGAGAGTTGCCTCCTTCTGGCTTTTTCGGAAAATACCTCACCTTGGATAAGCTGTATAAAGAAGACACTTACAAAGGATGGACTTTCGGTGGAGACTTCGCAAGGTGGCAAGTAACGGATAGCAAAGGCTATTTCCCGATACCTTACCACTCTGAAATGGAAGAAACGATCAAGCAATAACAAACGAGTATATAATCTAAAATCATATCATCAGATGAAAATACAAAGAATACCTATAGTCAGTCTATTATTTGCCCTCCTATTGATGGTGGGCAATAGCTGTAGTGACGACAATCCATACTTATCAAACGAGTTTGGTTCAAAGCTGGAAACGAACAAGGATTACAAGCTGAGTACATTCTCATTGGAAAAGCATATATGGGAAATTCCTGATTCTACAGAATATATCACCCTCCAGTTCCGTTCGCATACAGATTCTTCTATAAAGGAGTTCAATGCAATCGTCAGCATCAAGGATGGCAAGTGCGTGTTCTGTGTTCAAATTCCAAAAAACGCCAGCCTTGCTGATAGCGACTACGATGTGATAGGCATTTTGCCAAACGGCAAGAAGTTGGGCGCTCGTCTAATCGCTACGTTCAAGAATGAGATGCTCCATCTGATCATGAGCAATGAGGTGGAATACGGCTTGGAGAATGGTGACGGAAGCGCCGAGGATCCCTACTTGATTTACACGGCGGAAGACTTCGACACGTTCGCATTCGGATTATACAAGGATACCGTCAACCACGCTAAAGGGATATACTTCAAGCAAGCGGGCGATTTCATCGCTCCTCCTTTGAGCGACGTGTATAGCGGCAGAAACTATGCGGGCTACACCTTTGCAGGAACGTATGACGGAGGCGGACACACCATCATGCTCAACTACACGGGCTCTAACTCAGATAAAGACCAGGACATCGGATTGTTCAAGATCCTCTGCGACGGCGCAGTCATCAAGAATTTGAATGTGAATGCCAACATAAGAGGTGTCAAGAATAATGCGGGAGCGATTGCCGGCAAGACGGAAGGAAGGGTCTCTTTAGAAGGAATTCAGGTAAGTGGCAGCATACAGGATTGCGGTAATAACATCGGTGGGTTCATTGGAATGAGCCAAAATCTTACCGCCACCAACTGCCGGATTTTGGCAACTGTTAGCGGAACGAATAGTGTCGGCGGATTGGTTGGTTTAACAGAGGGCAAGCTGACCGTGATGAACTACACCAATTTGGTGCCGGGCAAAGAATCGGGCACCATTGGTATCCTTGCCAAAGGATTACGTGTTGGCGGTATCGCAGGCTTCATTAACAATGGTGAATTAAAAGCTTCGAATATTTCACTTTTCCATGCCATCCCTCAAGAGGACATTGACCTTAAGATTATCTACAGCAAAGACGGATTTGCAGGAGGATTGGTAGGTCAACTGACCAACAGCTCTACTTCGCAGATTATCAATACGCAAGTGGCAGCTTCAGTACGCAGCGACGGCAACTGCGTGGGTGGATTCATTGGAATGTACAGGTCGAATAATCTGACCATCAGTAACAGTCAGTTCAATTCCTACGTGAAAGGCAATGTAAGTGTAGGAGGATTGATCGGCGATGCAACAGGAGAGATCAAGGTCGAAGGAAACTCGCAAATAGCACAAGTATATAATGGAGGATATAACTCTATTGAAGGCAACGAATCAGTAGGAGGTACCATTGGCTTTGCTAAATGCACACTGACCGCAAAAGATGAATTCACCATCAATACACAAGTGGTAGCCTACAAAACTACTGTGGGAGGATTAATCGGACGATTAGACGCTAAGACATTGACATTAGAGAATTTTACGTTTGACCAGAATATGCACGTCTATGGTCCGGATGCTGTAGGTGGCGTAGTGGGCCAAGCGATGAACGGCAGTGTCATTGATGGCAAAGCCAACGTCTCTTTGGACAACTCCATACCGAAAGCCGATAGTTTTACCAGCCATTTCCCCGGAACGGTATCGTCGGGTTCTCCTTATGGAGGATCTTCTTCTAACGGAACAGCCATGGGAGGAATTGTCGGATATGCTTACTCGTCAAGCATTATCGGTGTATGCTTCTCCGGCACGGTGGTTGGAGGAGAGCGAGTAGGCGGAATCGCTGGCCAAATCCACTGGGCTGACGCCGGTTATTCGTTCAAGAATTGCATTAACAAGGGAAAGAGTGTAACCAATAGTTCAGGCTCCAAAACAGGAGGTGTCTGTGGATTCTTGCAATACTACCATGGAGATGTAGGTAATCTTATCAACTATGGCAAAGTGGATGGGTCGTCAGCTACTGGCGGTATCTTTGGCCAAGCCACGGTAGAAGGCGGAGATAAAATGGTTCTTACCTATATGGTCAATGCGGGAGATGTCACAGGAAAAGATAACGTAGGCGGTTGTGTCGGATACATCACCGGAAGCGAATCTCCAGGAAATGAAATCAATAATTCGGTCAACTTTGGGTCTGTCACCAACAACGGTGGAGGAAGCATTGGCGGCATCTTAGGATTTGGCGATACCGCCAGATCATGTATTTTCACCAGTGCCAACCATGGAGATATTAAAGGCGGATCAAGCGGCGCATCAAACGTCGGCGGCATTTGCGGAAGATTCGGATGGCATTCCAGCTCATCAGTGAGTAAGAGATATAACATCGAATTGGCCAGATGCTGCAACACCGGCACCATCTCCAGTGGCCATAAGGATTCGTATGTAGGCGGTGTGCTGGGCAGACAAGCCTTAGGTAGTACAACCGACGAAACCCACTGGATGGTGCACGATTGCTACAACAAAGGCCCTATTCCTTCAAAGCATGATTCAGACACCGGAGGAATCGTCGGATATGTGGACCACACATCGGAAGTGCAATGTTGCTACAGCTCGGGAGATATTAAAAAGGGCAACGGTGTTGTAGGAACGCACAAAGGTGGATCGACATGGTATCACCATCATCTCTATTACTTGGAAGATACTGCGGATGGCTGGAACTGCGACAAAATCAAAAAGAGTAACAAAGGAAAAGAATCTTCCTACGGCGGATTTGATTTCAAGAACGTATGGCATATCGATTCGGGCAAAAACGATGAAATGCCTCATCTCAAGGATTGCCATTTCCAATTCTTCAGCCTCTGATTGATTACAAAATAAACTCTTGAATACCGGAAAAGGGGTTGTGTCAAAATG
This sequence comes from uncultured Parabacteroides sp., assembly GCA_934725305.1. Lineage (GTDB taxonomy): Bacteria > Bacteroidota > Bacteroidia > Bacteroidales > Tannerellaceae > Parabacteroides. The sequence continues at coordinate 99,547 of CAKVBA010000002.1, forward strand.
GTTGTTTTGATGCAGCCTCTTTACCGTCATTTTTCGCTTATACATTTTACCTTTTGTTGCGTGGATGATGCTCCAGAATCTCTTTACGCAAGAACTCACGATCTATATGGGTATAAATCTCCGTTGTGGTAATCTTTTCATGCCCCAACATCTCTTGAATAGCCAACAGATTAGCTCCACCTTCCAATAGATGAGTAGCAAAAGAGTGACGAAAAGTATGCGGACTAATGGTCTTGACAATACCGGCACATTCGGCCTGTACCTTGATAATATGAAACACCGTAATACGAGACAACGGCTTGCCTCTACGGAATGACAGAAACAGATAATCTTCGTATCCCGGCTTGACACTGATCAGTTCACGGTCTGACAGGTAATATTGTATCTCACGGATGGCCTTTTCCGAAATAGGCACAAGCCGCTGCTTGCCACCTTTACCTTCTACCCTCACAAAGCCCTCATCGGCATAGATATCCTGAAAGCGCAAGTTAATCAATTCGGACACACGTAATCCGCAGCTATACAACACCTCCAGAATAGCCCGGTTACGCTGTCCCTCCTGCTGCGTCAGATCAATCGAATCAATCAGCCGGTCGATCTCTCCCACAGTTAATACTTCGGGCAATTTCATCCCGATCTTAGGAGATTCCAACAGCTCGGTAGGATCGGTCTGAATATAAGCTTCGAGCAACAAGAAACGGTAAAACGAGCGGATTCCCGAAATAATGCGAGCCTGTGACCGAGGATGAATGCCAATATCACGCAAACCGGCCACAAACAGCTGCAGATCTTCATAGGAAATCTCCTTGAGATTCTTACCCTCACAGCTGGCAAAAGCACAAAGCTTATCCAAGTCACTCAAATAGGCCTCGCGTGTATTCTCCGACAACGACCTCTCTAAACGAAGATATATCTGATATTGATTAATTAATTCATTTCCTTGTTGCATTGTAGATATGTCATTATATATGTGTCAAATAAATTCATTACCTTTGCCCGATAATTTTAGCCTACCGAAAAGGCTATACAAAGGTAATAAACTTACAACAAAATGAAGAAGATCCAGATCATCAACGGTCCCAATCTAAACTTGCTGGGCAAACGTGAACCTGCCGTCTATGGCAATGCATCGTTCGAAGACTACCTGGAACAACTCAAAGCCAACTACCCATCTTGTAGCATCGCCTATTTCCAGAGTAATATCGAAGGTGAAATGATCAACAAGATCCATGAGGTGGGTTTCGAATACGATGGAATCATCTTAAATGCAGGTGCTTATACACATACATCTATTGCCTTGCATGATGCCATCAAAGCGGTGACAACACCGGTTGTTGAAGTACACATATCAAATGTTCATGCTCGTGAATCCTTCCGACACGTTTCCATGATTTCGGCGGCCTGCAAAGGTGTCATTCTTGGATTCGGATTAGATTCATACCGACTGGCCTTGGAGTCATTCCTTGCCGAGCACTAACAACATGACAGACAAAAGTATTAGGGTTATTATAGAATTAAATGTTTAATCACAATTATCAAAAGGACGTGTAATTGCGCCTACCATCCTTTTGACAACTGAAAATTAAGGTATATGTTAAAGCATACGAAGATTGTTGCTACTATTTCCGACCAACGCTGTGAGGTCGATTTCATCCAATCACTGTACAAGGCAGGAATGAATGTGGTCCGTCTGAACACGGCTCACATGAATGAAGAAGGTTTAAGCCGCGTCGTTACCAATACACGTACTGTATCTAACCGTATCGGTATCTTAATGGATACAAAAGGTCCGGAAGTGCGCACCACAGTCACTGTCGGCAAAGAGCCTATCGGATTCCACACCGGAGACAAAGTCATGATTGCCGGCAATCCTGACAAAGAGACTTCACACGATTTCATCTACGTTTCTTATCGCAATTTCGTCAATGACTTGTCTGTTGGCAGTGACATTCTGATTGATGATGGTGATCTGGAGCTGAAAGTTATTGAAAAGACAGCAGACTATCTGGTATGTGAAGCCGGCAATGATGCCACTTTAGGCAGCCGCAAAAGTGTGAATGTGCCAGGCGTACGCATCAACTTGCCGTCATTGACAGAAAAAGACCGTAAAAACATCTTATGGGCTATCGACAATGATCTGGACTTCATCGCTCACTCATTTGTACGCAACAAGCAGGACGTTTTGGATATCCAGCGCATCTTGGACGAACACAACAGCCCTATCAAAATCATTGCCAAGATTGAGAACCAAGAGGGTGTTGACAACATCGATGAAATTCTGGAAGCTGCCTATGGCATCATGATTGCCCGTGGAGACTTAGGTATCGAAGTGCCGGCAGAAAAGATTCCGGGCATCCAGCGTATCTTGATCCGCAAGTGTGTTGAGGTGAAGAAACCGGTAATCGTGGCTACTCAGATGCTTCACTCTATGATTAACAACCCACGTCCTACACGTGCTGAGGTTACCGATATTGCAAACGCTATCTACTATCGCACAGACGCTTTGATGCTGAGTGGTGAAACGGCATACGGCAAATATCCGTTAGAAGCCGTTCAGACCATGGCAAAAGTGGCCCGCGAAGCAGAAAAGACCAAGTTGGCAGCCAACGATATTCGTGTACCTATCGAAGGTAACGACTTGGATGTCACTTCTTATTTGGCTAAGCAGGCGGTTAAGTCTTCTGCCAAACTACATGTTAAGGCCATCATCACAGATTGTCACACAGGCCGCACCGCTCGCTATTTGGCTGCTTTCCGCGGAACATCTACAGTATTCGCTATCTGCTACAATCAGCGCGTCATGCGTACATTGTCTCTGTCATACGGTGTTTGGGCTGTTTACCAGCCATGGAACGACAGCCGTCGTGCCTACTTCTGTGATGCTTTGAACCAATTGATCCAGAGCGGACGTCTGACTCCGAACGATATGGTAGCTTACTTGAGCGGCAGCTTCGGTGAAGGTGGCGGTACAAGCTTCCTTGAAATCAACAACGTGGGACGAGTATTAGACACCAACAAATCTTATCAGTTGCCGACTTTTAAAGACTAAGCAATGCAGATAGAAGCGTTAGACAACTACATACTCACTCATAGTGATGACGAAGGCGTTCTGTTGGCCGCCTTAAATCGAGATGCCAATGTCAACCTGCTGAGACCTCGCATGTTGTCGGGACATTTGCAGGGCCGCATCCTGAAGATGTTTTGTCGCATGCTGCGTCCCCAACGAGTTCTCGAAATCGGAACATATACAGGCTATGCTACCTTATGCCTTGCCGAAGGGCTTGATACAGGTGGCTTAGTCCACACTATCGAGATCAATGACGAGATGGAAGACTTCATCCGGAAATACCTGACACAGTCTCCGCATCAAGACAAGGTAAGAGTGCACTTTGGAGATGCCATGGAGATTATTCCTCAACTGGACGAAACATTCGATATGGTATTTATCGATGCCGACAAACGCTTGTATAGCGACTATTACGACCTGGTTTTCCCGAAGGTTCGCCCCGGCGGACTGATATTGGCCGACAACACCCTTTGGGACGGAAAAGTGATTGAAGAGGTTCATCCCTCAGATAAACAGACAGCCGGTATTCTGGCTTTTAACGATAAGATCAAACAAGACGAACGAGTGGAAAAGGTTATTCTTCCGCTACGCGACGGTCTGACGATGATCTGGAAAAAATAAAAAGATAATATATTATGGAAAGTACAAGATTACAAAAGATTGGACGTCTTCTACAGAAAGAGCTAAGTGACATATTTCAAAAACAGACACAAGCCATGCGTGGTGTGCTGGTTTCAGTGAGCGTGGTTCGTGTCAGCCCAGACTTGGGAGTAGCCAAAGCCTATTTGAGCATCTTCCCTTCAAACAAGTCAGAAGAATTGCTGGAGGCAATCCGTGCCAACACAAAAGCAATCCGCTACGATTTGGGTCAGCGCGTAGGCAAACAGTTGCGCATCATTCCGGAACTGAGCTTCTTCATTGATGACTCCTTGGACTACATCGAACACATCGACGAACTATTGAAGAAATAGAAGAGACTTTGAATTTCCCTTTCTACATAGCACGGAGATACCTGTTCTCAAAGAAGTCACACAATGCCATCAACATCATCTCTATGGTGTCGGTCTGTGGTGTGGTGATCGCAACCATTGCACTGGTTTGCGCTCTTTCGGTTTATAATGGATTCAATGACTTGATATCGAATCTATTCAGCAATTTCGACCCCGAACTGAAAATCACACCACGAACAGGCAAAGTGTTTGATCCTACGCAACCAGCCATCAAGCAGGTCTGCTGCTTGCCCGAGATTGCCAGCTCTTGCGAGATATTACAAGACAACGCCTTAGTGCGCTACCGCGAACGGCAAGTAATTGCTACCCTGAAGGGCGTAGATAATCACTTTAGCCAATTGACAGCTATCGACAGCGTACTGATTGACGGACGTTTCATTCTGCAAGACGAAGTAGTCAACTATGCCACACTGGGCATCGGACTGGCGTCTGCGTTGGGCGTAAACGCCGGCTTTGTCTCTCCTTTGGAACTATATGTGCCCAAGCGAGACGAAAAGGTCAACCTATCAAATCCGGCCACTTCTTTCAATCAGGAATATGCCTATATCGGTGGAGTTTTCTGTATCAACCAGCAGATCTATGATGAGAATTTTATGATTATCCCGATTACTCTGGCCCGTGATCTCTTTCACTACAACAATGAGGTGACTGCGATTGAGCTAAAACTTAAAGACGATAGCCATTTGGCCCAGACGCAACGGCATATCCAGCAAATACTGGGCAACTCCTTCATCGTTGAAAACCGCTATGAACAACAGAAGGCTTCATTCAAAATGATGCAGGTAGAGAAGTGGATGACCTTCTTGATTCTCTGTTTCATCTTGACAATTGCCCTGTTCAACGTAGTTGGTTCTCTATCCATGCTGATGATTGAAAAGCAACAAGATGTGCGCACCCTGCGCAATATGGGAGCCGACAACGTGCTGATACGTCGCATCTTCTTGTTTGAAGGATGGATGATTTCGGGATTTGGAGCCTTTATCGGCATCCTCATAGGCGTTACGCTATGCCTGTTACAACAATCATTCGGACTGATTAAATTGGGTGAAATGAGTGATGCTTTCATTATTGATGCCTATCCGGTACGGGTTGAGCTGGGCGACATCGCCACTGTATTCCTGACAGTTCTGATTATCGGTTTCCTCGCTGCCTGGTATCCGGTTCGATATTTAGGCAACAAATGGATCAATGAATAAAGGTGCTGCTTATATGACGCATCCTCATAAAAAATCCCGCCTATGCCATAGTAACACTATCCATAGACGGGAAATTTCATATAAGACTCAAATCAATTAAATTCCTTGCCATACTTCATCTGAGCATCGGCCACAAACTGCTTGATGCGCTGTTCATCTTCTTTTCTGCAAATCAACAACACATTATCTGATTCAGCCACGATACAGTCTTGCAAGCCCTGCACAACCGTCAAACGAGCAGGATTATCCAACGCAACTATATTACCGGTAGATTCATAAAACAACACCTTGTCATTTTTCAACACCGCGTTGTTGTTATTGTCTTTATGGGCAATATCAAACAGCGTTCCCCATGTTCCCATATCGGCCCAACCAAAGTCCACACAAAGCATATACACATTGTCGGCCTTTTCCATCACACCATAGTCGATAGAGATATTCAGACAGTAGGGGAAAATTGTCTGGATAAAGTCATACTCTTCAGGAGTATTAAATTTAGATTTGCCCAAATCAAACCGTGCAGAAACATCCGGCAGATATTTCTGTAACGCCTCAATAATGGCACGAACATTCCAGACAAACAGACCTGAGTTCCAGAAAAACTCGCCACTCTCCTGAAACACCTTAGCCAATTCCAAATTAGGCTTTTCGGTAAAGGTCTTTACCTTCGTAAATTCTTTCAGCATGGTGTCGCTACTTTGGATATAGCCATATCCCGTTTCCGGACGACTCGGCTTAATACCCAATGTAACCAATGCCTGATTCTCTTTCACAAACTCCAGACTCTTCAGCACATCACGCAAGAAGACATCCTCTTTCATAATCAAATGGTCAGAGGGAGCAACCACGATGTTGGCATTCGGATTAATAGCCTGAATGTGATAAGCGGCATAAGCAATACATGGAGCTGTATTACGACGAGCCGGCTCCAACAGAATCTGCTGCGGAGCCACTTCGGGCAACTGCTCCTTTACCAATCCTTCATATTGTTCATTTGTTGCTATATAAATATTCTCAATGGGGATTATTTTGGCAAAACGGTCGAATGTCATTTGCAGTAAAGAGCGGCCTGTACCGAAGAAATCCAAAAACTGTTTTGGGTAACTTTCTCGACTAAACGGCCAGAAACGACTACCTATTCCACCGCCCATGATAACGCAATAATTATCTTTCATGATACAGATTATTATATTATTATACTTCTCCTACAAATGTAACGTAATAATCCGATATTTGTTATTAGGAATAATTTTTTTTGAAAAAAAACAACCAATCATTTGCAGTTTCAAAAATAAACTCTACCTTTGCATCGCATTTGAGAGACAATCTTACAGCAAATGCCCAGATGGCGGAATTGGTAGACGCGTTGGTCTCAAACACCAATGGATTCACTTCCATCCCGGTTCGATCCCGGGTCTGGGTACTTTTAAAGAACTTTTAACAGCGATAAGATTAAAACTTAATGCAAACGCCCAGATGGCGGAATTGGTAGACGCGTTGGTCTCAAACACCAATGGATTCACTTCCATCCCGGTTCGATCCCGGGTCTGGGTACGAACAGGAAGCTAAGTATTGAGCAATCATTACTTAGCTTTTTTATTTACTCGACTTTTCCCACATTTTTCCTCACAAACGCAAAAAGATATAGTAGTAAGGGCTCAGTAGAAATCTAGTGGGGATACGCATATAGCATAGCAATGCGGAATAGAAAGAACTTCTTATCTGCTAC